>NZ_JBSPUD010000006.1:137955-180137 GCF_056861525.1 Stenotrophomonas sp. 82F1 | reverse complement strand
ATCTGACATCTGCGCAACTCCCAGCTATTGTTGAGGGGCTGGGGTGGTACCGCACCACGTTGGCTTGCCTACATCGGCGGTCCTCAAAGGCCGCTAGATCCTTTATCGACGTTAAGGTGCGGGATGGGGATCGCTCGGCTCGTCTGTCGGCTGCTACCCGCAGATATCATGTTGACGGTCCCTCCACCCTGGCTCCTACATACCTCGTAGGAGCCGGGAGGAACATACAAGCCATGCTCGGCTTTCTTCTGTAGAGCCGAGCCCACGCTCGGCTGATGTTTTCTGGAAAGGCAGCCGGGCATGGGCTCGGCTCTACAAAGGCGGAAAAGCGAGTTACCGAAGCGCATCACGTCCCTACATGCACCCGGTTCGCCTGCTCGGCCAGCCCCAGATGATCCAGCGCGATATCCAGCGCCAGCACATAGCTCTGCGCCCCATACCCGGCTGCGATCCCCAATCGCTGACCCACGCCAGCCGGCAGGCACGGCTCGGCCACCGCGCCGTCGTCATGCACTTCCACGTACGCGTTGTGCAGGTACGGCAGCAGCCGCTGCAGGCGCAGGCTGTCGGCACATGCGCCCGGATCGAGCAGCGTCACCTCGCCACGGCTGTGGTCGGCCACGCGCAGCGCGTCCAGCAGTTCCTGTTCCGAACCGCAGGCGCGGATCGCCACGCTGGTGCCCGCATCGATCGCACGGTGCACCAGAGATTTCAGAACCGGCGCCGGCAGCGGCGCGGCAGTACGGATCAACGCACCAGCCGCTTCCGGGCCACGGATGATGAAGATCGACATGGCTCAGCCCTCCCGTGCCAGGCGGCGGCCGACGATGGCCAACGACAGCGGATAACCCGCCTGCTGGCTGCGCTGGTCGACCACCACGGCGGCCGGGCCATGCTGCAGGCGCAGGCGCGCTTCCAGACCGGGCTGATGGGGAGACTGCAGTTCGATGTACTCCGCCGGCAGACCGTCCAGCGCCGCCTGCAGCGCACCGCCCTCGGCACACCATTGCGCCTCGTCGGCCACGCCGACATCAAGCAGCACCCAGTCCGCGCTGCGCGCCTGCGGCTGGCACAGGCACTGGCGCACATCGGCCAGGCTGGCGCAGTCGGTGCACAGCACCGGATGGCCGGACAACTCGGCCGGCAGCAGCGGACGCGGCACCGACGGCGACGCATGCCGGATCACCAGGAGGGTCATACAACACCTTGCGCAAAGCGCCCTGCGGCGCGGTAGGCACACGATGCGCGTGGTGGCCGTAAAGGTGCGATGCCCGATGACGGGCAGTGGCGTAAAACCTGCGTAACCCCTCCTGTAGCGCCGAGCCCATGCTCGGCTTGCTCGACGCTACGGAACGGCAGCCGAGCACGGGCTCGGCTCTACAGGATGCGGGCGCGGGAACCTCTTCGGCCCGGCTGTGGTCTGATGCAACTACCACCCACCCGGAGCCTGTCATGGATGCTATTGCCCGCCCTCCCTTTTCCGAACGCGCGCTTGCCTGGCTGAAGAAGGAGGCGCTGCCCCTGCTGGTGATGCTGGGCCTGCTCGCCGCCGCCCGCGACACCCTTGCCAACCACTACGTCGTGCCCAGCGGCTCGATGCAGCCGACGCTGCAACCGGGCGACCGGGTGGTGGTGGACATGCGCGCTTATGGCCTGCGCCTGCCGTTCACCAGCAAGGAGCTGCTGGGTACCGGCACGCCGCAGCGTGGTGAGGTGGCCGTGTTCGATTCACCGGCCGACGGCACCCGCCTGATCAAGCGCGTCGCCGCCGTGGCTGGCGATCACGTGCAGCTGCACGATGGCCACCTGAGCATCAACGGCCAGCCGCTGCAGATCGCTGACCTGACCGACACCGAAGCCTTCGGTGAGCGCCGCGCCAGCCTCGACCTGGACAGGGGCGGTGGCCCGGACATCGCGGATCTGCACGTGCCCGCCGGCAAGGTGCTGGTGCTGGGCGACCATCGCGGCAACAGCTTCGATGGCCGCTTCTTCGGCTTCGTCGATGCGGACAAGATCTACGGCCGTGCGGTGGCGGTCTATTACCGCCGTGGTGACGGCTTCGAATGGCAGCGGCTGTAAGCTGAATCGATATGCCTGGAGTATCAATCCTGACCTATCAGGTTATGGATCGACTGGATGGACGGGCCTAGTCTGAGGCCCATCCCCTCCATTCCGGCCGCCCCCACGGCCCACCGCCCCCATGACTGGCGAAACTCCGGCGGCCCTCGCCGACCGTCCCCGCACTGACTACGCTGCCGCCGACACCCGCATCCAGCAGGGAACGCCGGCCTTCCGCCGCACCGCGCTGGCGCTGTTCCTGGCCGGCTTTTCGACCTTCGGCCTGCTGTATACGGTGCAGCCACTGTTGCCCGAGTTCAGCCGCCACTTCGGCGTGTCCGCTGCGGGCAGCGCGATGTCGCTGTCGCTGACCACCGGCACCCTGGCCGTGGCCATGCTGCTGGCCGGCCTGCTGTCCGATGTGGTGGGCCGGCGCCCGCTGATGATCGTTGCGCTGCTGGCCTCGGCCACGTTGTCGCTGTGCACGGCACTGGTAGATGACTGGTCCACCCTGCTGGTGCTGCGCACCCTGCTGGGGCTGGCGCTGAGCGGCGTACCGGCGGTGGCGATGACCTACCTGGTCGAGGAAATGGACAGCCGCGCGCTGGGCCTGGCGATGGGCCTGTACATCGGCGGCAACGCCATCGGCGGCATGAGCGGGCGCCTGCTGGCCGGCATCATCGCCGACCACTGGGGCTGGCGCTGGGGCATCGGCGTGGTCTCGATCATCGCCGTGGCCAGCACCGTGCTGCTGTGGCTGCAGCTGCCGCCGTCGCGCCACTTCCAGGCCAGCCGCAGTGGCCTGCGCCAGTTGCCCGCGCGCTGGCGCACGCTGTTCGCCGACCCTGGCCTGCCGTGGTTGTTCGCCACCTCGTTCGTGCTGATGGGCGTGTTCGTCACCCTCTACAACTACCTCGGCTACCACCTGCTGGCGCCGCCGTACCAGCTCAGCCAGACGGTGGTCGGGTTGATCTTCAGCGTGTACCTGGTCGGCACCTTCAGTTCGGCGTGGATGGGCCAGCAGGCGACGCGCTACGGGCGCGGTCGCATCCTGTCGATCTCCTTCGGCCTGATCGCCGCCGGCATCGTGCTGCTGGCGATGCCGTGGCTGTCGGCGATGGCCGTGGGCATCGCGCTGGTGACGTTCGGTTTCTTCGGTGGCCATTCGGTGGCCAGCAGCTGGGTCGGCAGCCGCGCCGGTTCGATGCGAGCGGAAGCGTCGGCGCTGTACCTGTTCGCCTATTACCTGGGCTCGAGTGTGCTGGGCGGCGTGGGCGGCCTGGCCTACGCCGCGTGGGACTGGCTGGGCGTGTGCGCGTTCGCCGCGCTGCTGACCGTGATTGGCGGAGGCATCGTGTGGGCACTGCAGCAGCGCGCCCCGCAGCCGGTGACGGCCTGACGTTCGCCGGGCATGGCCCGGCGCTACCCGATCAGGGTGGAAGACGGTAGCGCCGGGCCATGCCCGGCGAGCGCGCAGCGCGGCGCATCATCCCGCGACGAACGCCCCACGCAGCAGCCCGGCGAAATTGCGGATCAACGGCGTCACACCCTCGCGGCGCCACGCCAGCTGCACTTCCGAATGCGCGCCGGCATCGGCCAGCGGCACGAAGCGCGCACCCTCCACCCGGATGTGGTCGCACGACGAAGGCAGGATCGCCGCACCCAGTCCCGCAGCAGCCAGGCTGATCAGCGTCGACGCCTCACCGGCTTCCTGCACGATGCGCGGCGTGAAGCCAGCCGCCGCACACAGCGCGATCATGTGGTCATGGATGCCCGCCCCGGCGCTGCGGCGGAACGCCACGAACGGTTCCTGCGCCAGATCGCGCAACGCCAGGGTGCCGCCTTTCGACAGGCGGCGCAGGGCAGGGTGGTCGGCATGCACGATCAACGCCAGTGGATCGACGAACAGGCTGTGCGCCACCAGCTCGGCCGGCAACGTGCGCTTGCGGATGATGCCTACGTCCAGCGAACCATCTAGCAGCGCATCGATCTGCTGCAGGGTATTCATCTCGCTCAGCTGCAGGCGCACCTGCGGATACTGCTGTCGATACTGCAGGATCGAACGTGGAATCTGCGGCGACAACGGCGTGGCCCGGGTCAGGCCGATACGCAGCTCACCCTGCTCGCCACGCTGCGCGCGCTGCACTTCATCCACCGCCGATTCCACCTGCTGCACGATGCCGCGCGCACGTTCCTGCAGCAGTTCCCCCGCAGCCGTCAGCTGCACACGTCGATGGCTGCGCACGAACAACCGCGCACCGATCAGTTCCTCCAGCTGCCGGATCTGCTGGCTGAGCGGCGGCTGTGACATCCCCAACCGCTCGGCCGCCTGGCCGAAGTGCAGGGTATCGGCGACGGCGAGGAAGTAGCGCAGATGGCGGAGTTCGATGGACATGCGCCCAGTCTATGCATCGCCAGCCACAAATGGGCCCAGATCATTCGTACGTCATCCACGCATGGCGTGGATCTACCGTGTCGACCAAGGTCGACACCTACCCACAGCAGCACAGAACGAGGCAGGGGTCAGAGCCCGTTGCGCAGCAACGGGATCCGACCCCCGACAGATCGCGGGAATCTGTCAGAGGCGGGGCGGTGTGGGTGGGCAGGACCGTTGGCGCCATGGATGGCGCCATCGAGCCCCCATGGACGGGTTTACGGCGTGTCCTGCCCACCCACACCGACCCGCCATCCACGGAATGCAGGCTGTTGCCGTTGCCGTTGCTTCGGCAGGTGCAGGGCGCAGCCCTGCCGGCAAACCCTCACCGCTCCGAATGTCCGCTCTGGTCGTAGTCGCGCGGACTGAACAACTCCGGCTGGATCAGCTCGACAAACGCCCGCGCCTGCGCCGACAGCGCCTTGCCGCGGCGCACGATCACCCCGTAACTGCGCTCGGGGAACCAACGCTTCATCGAGCGTGCGGCCAACCGCTCGTGGTCAGCATCGTTCAGGCACAGCGCCGGCACGATGGAAATGCCCATCCCCATCGCCACGTATTGCTTGATCACTTCCCAGCCACCCACTTCCAGCGCGACGGTGTAGGCGATGCGGTGGCGCTGGAACACCTGGTCGACCAGCCGGTAAGTGATCTGCCGCTTCGGCGGCAGCACCAGCGGGTAACGGGCGATGTCGGCCAGTTCCAGCTCACCACCGCTGGCCAGTGGATGGTCATGCGGGGCAATCAGCACCTGTTCGAAACGGTAGGCCGGGGCGTAGCTGAGGTCGGCCGGCACATCGGTCATCGAGCCGATCGCCAGATCGGCCGCATCCTCGCGCAGCAGGTCGGTGCCGTCGGCGCTGATGGCGTTGTGCAGGGTCAGGCGCACATCGGGGTAATGCTGGCGGAAGCGCTCGACGATCTTCGGCAGCAGGTACAGGATGGTCGAGCTGTTGGCGGCGATGTTCAGCTCGCCCGCGTCCAGCCCGCGCACCTTGTCGCGGAAGCGCGCTTCCAGGCCGTCCAGGCTTTCCACCAGCGGCTGCGCCATTTCATACAGCAGCTGGCCCTCGCGGCTGGGCACCAGGCGCCGGCCGCTACGCTCGAACAGCGGCACCCCCAACTCACGCTCCAGCGCCTGCAACTGCAGGCTGATGGCCGGTTGACTGACAAACAGCGCCTCAGCCGCCCGTGAGACCGAGCCCAGACGCACGGTCTGACAGAACGCGCGCAGCGGCTTCAGACGATCGGATTTGTAGGAAAAACGGGGACTTGGCGAGGTGCGCGTGGTCATGGTGTCACAAGTATTAGCACAAGTTATGTAAAGCATTGCAAAAACTGTTTTGCCAAATACGGGGCTGCGGCCGCACGGTGGAGTCGTTCCCCCACGCTGGAGTCCTCCCATGTCCGCCGTCGCTTCCGCTGTTCCCTCCACCGCTGCCAAGGCCACGCCGGGCATCGCCCTGGCGACCCAGGTGGCGGGCCAGGCCACCGTGCTGCCGGCGCCGTTGCTGGCCCTGCTGGTGTCCCTGCACCGGGCGGTGGAACCCGGCCGGCAGGCGCGGCTGCAGGCCCGCCGCGAGCGCCAGGCGTTCTTCGACCAGGGCGGCCTGCCGGACTTCCGCCAGGACACCGCCAATATCCGTGCCGGTGACTGGAGCGTGGCGCCGCTGCCGGCCGCGCTGCAGGACCGCCGCGTCGAGATCACCGGGCCGACCGACCCGAAGATGGTCATCAACGCGCTGAACTCCGGCGCCAAGGTGTTCATGGCCGACTTCGAGGATTCGACCTCGCCGACCTGGCGCAACCTGCTGGCTGGCCAGCAGTCGTTGGCTGCCGCAGTGCGCGGCGACCTGCAGTACACCGCACCGGCATCCAACGGCAAGGCGGGCAAGCATTACGCGCTGCGCCCCTACGACGAGCAGGCGGTGCTGATCGTGCGTCCGCGCGGCTGGCACCTGGACGAAAAGCATGTGCGCGTCGATGGCCAGTTCCTCGCCGGTGGCCTGTTCGATGCGGCGGTGTTCGCCTTCCACAATGCGCGCGCGCTGCAGTCCAGGGATCGTGGCCCGTACTTCTACCTGCCCAAGCTGCAGAGCATGGAAGAGGCGGCGCTGTGGGAGACCGCGCTGTCGCACATCGAAGGCATGCTCGGCCTGCCGCACGGGCAGATCAAGGTGACCGTGCTGATCGAAACGCTGCCGGCGGTGTTCGAGATGGACGAGATCCTGCACGCCCTGCGCGATCGCATCGTCGGCCTCAACTGCGGACGCTGGGATTACATCTTCTCGTACCTGAAGACCTTCCGCCGCCACGCTGACCGCGTGCTGCCCGAGCGCGGCCAGGTGACCATGACCCAGCCGTTCCTGAAGGCGTATTCGGAACTGCTGATCCAGACCTGCCATCGCCGCGGCGCACATGCGATGGGTGGCATGGCCGCGCAGATTCCGATCAACAACGATGCGGCCGCCAACGAGCAGGCGATGGCGCGGGTGCGTGCCGACAAGCTGCGCGAAGTGAGCGCCGGCCACGATGGCACGTGGGTCGCGCACCCGGCGCTGATTCCGGTGGCGATGGCGATCTTCGACGAACACATGCCCACGCCCAACCAGCACCACGTGCTGCGCCAGGATGTGCGCGTGGGCCGCGATGAACTGATCGCGCGTCCGCCGGGCACGATCACCCGCGCCGGCTTCGAAGGCAATGTCGAAGTCTGCGTGCGCTACCTGGCCGCGTGGCTGGACGGCAACGGCTGCGTGCCGATCCACCACCTGATGGAGGACGCAGCGACCGCCGAGATCAGCCGCAGCCAGCTGTGGCAGTGGCTGCACACGCCGGGCCAGCAGCTGGACGACGGCACCGCGATTGATCTGGCACTGCTTGATACCACCCTGGCGCAGCTGCCCGCGCGCCTTGGCGATACCTCGGCGCTGCCCGGTGGCGGCCGCATCGAAGAAGCCATCGCCCTGCTGGCCGAGCTGAGCCGCAGCAATGAACTGACCGACTTCCTGACCCTGCCGGCGTACGCGCGCATCGACTGATCGCTGCATGCCGCTTCCCCGCCGTTTCCTTCCCCGCTGCATCCGCACGAACCGAACTGGAGATAGACATGAGCACGCTGCCCACTGCCGAACAGATCCAGCACGACTGGGACACCAATCCGCGCTGGGAAGGCATCCAGCGCAACTACAGCGCCGCCGACGTGGTGCGCTTGCGTGGCACTGTCCATATCGAGCATTCGCTGGCCCGGCTGGGTGCGGAAAAGCTGTGGAAGTCGCTGCATGAGCGCGACTTCGTCAATGCGCTCGGCGCGCTGACCGGCAACCAGGCCATGCAGCAGGTGAAGGCCGGGCTGAAGGCGATCTACCTGTCCGGTTGGCAGGTGGCGGCCGATGCCAACCTGGCCGGGCAGATGTACCCGGACCAGTCGCTGTATCCGGCCGATTCGGTGCCGGCAGTGGTCAAGCGCATCAACAACACGCTGCTGCGCGCCGACCAGCTGCACCATGCCGAAGGCAAGGATGACATCGACTTCCTGCAGCCGATCGTGGCCGACGCCGAGGCTGGATTCGGTGGCGTGCTCAATGCCTTCGAACTGATGAAGGCGATGATCGAAGCCGGTGCGGCCGGCGTGCACTTCGAAGACCAGCTGGCTTCGGTGAAGAAGTGCGGGCACATGGGCGGCAAGGTGCTGGTGCCGACCCGCGAGGCGATCGAGAAGCTCAACGCCGCGCGACTGGCCGCCGACGTGCTGGGTGTGCCGACCCTGCTGGTGGCGCGTACCGATGCCGAAGCGGCCGATCTGCTGACCAGCGACATCGATGCGAACGATACCCCGTTCGCCACCGGTGAGCGCACCGTGGAAGGCTTCTACAAGACCCGCAATGGCCTGGACCAGGCCATCAGCCGCGGCTTGGCGTATGCGCCGTATGCCGATCTGGTGTGGTGCGAGACCGGCAAGCCGGACCTGGAATTCGCGCGGAAATTCGCCGAGGCGATCCATGCGAAGTTCCCGGGCAAGCTGCTGGCCTACAACTGCTCGCCCAGCTTCAACTGGAAGAAGAACCTGGACGACGCCACCATCGCCAGGTTCCAGAAGGAGCTGGGCAGCTACGGCTACAAGTTCCAGTTCATCACCCTGGCCGGTTTCCACGCGCTGAACTACGGCATGTTCAACCTGGCCCACGGCTATGCACGCCGGCAGATGAGCGCCTTCGTGGAACTGCAGGAAGCCGAGTTCGAAGCGGCCGAGCGTGGCTTCACCGCAGTCAAGCACCAGCGCGAGGTCGGCACCGGCTACTTCGATGCGGTGACCCAGGCCATCCAGCAGGGGCAGTCCTCGACCACCGCGCTGACCGGCTCGACCGAGGAAGAGCAGTTCCACGGCGGGCGCAGCGAACGCGCCGCGTGACCCGGTAGTGCCGGCCGCTGGCCGGCAACCACACGATGCTCCGGGCGCTGCGTGGCAGCCGGCCAGCGGCCGGCTCTACCGGGGCTGCGGATCTGATCAGGGTGGCCAGGGAAGGGCCAGACGACGCCGGCAGATCGGGGGATCTGCCGGCGTCGTTGTATCTGCCGCCGCTGCGACAATCGGCGTCGTGGCCACGCCAAGGCATTGATAAGGCTTGCTTTCCTTCCGCCGCCACCAGGCGTGAATGGGACATTTCCCCGTAGACGATGCGGAGCGCTGCGTCTTCACAAAAATGAGAAGCGGCGCACAGTTTGATTCACTGATATGCTCCGCGGCTCACCAGGGGACGCTGGCGGCGGGTGCAGGGAATGACCGGCAGGGGTGCGGCCGAGAACATCGACACGACAACCGGTATCGCCAAGGTGGCGATGGCCGAGATCGTGCACGCGCTGCTCTCCGAAGAAGAGGTTGCCCTGTTCGCCCGGTTCGCCCAGCCCAGCAGGCTGCAGGCGGGCCAGTGGCTGTTCCATCGCGGCCATCGCGGCGAGTGCATGTACATCATCCTCGAAGGCCTGATCGAGCTGGATTTCGGCGAGGACCTGGTGCTGAAGACGCTTGGCCGGCATGAGTTCTTCGGTGAGCTCGGCCTGTTGATGGGCGACCATCCGCGCAGCGCCAGCGCGCGGGTGATGGCCGACTGTCACGTGCTGGAACTGGGGCCGGCGGACTTCCATCGCCTGGTCGAGTCCGACCCGGGCCTGGTGGCCTACTTCCTGCGGCGCACGATCCTGCGTGTGCTGACCAACGAGCAGGCCCTGATCAGCCAGCTGCGGCGGCGCAACCATGACCTGGAAGCGGCGCTGGACAACCTGTACATCACCACCCACCAGCTCACCCATACCCGCGAACTGGTGCGCACCGACGAACTGACCGGCCTGCACAACCGCCGCGGCCTGGCCCTTTACCTGCAGGAATGCCGCACGCAGGAAGAAGGGCCCCCACAGGCCCTGCTGCTGATCGACTGTGACCGCTTCAAGCAGATCAACGACCGCCACGGCCACCAGGCCGGCGATCGGGTGCTGCAGAGCATGGGCAACATCCTGCGCTCGATGGCCGGCGAGAACGACCTGGCCTGTCGCCTGGGCGGCGACGAGTTCTGCCTGATCCTGCGCCGGGCCAACGTCGAGATCGTGCAGCACGCCGCCGAGTTCATCCTCAGCGCGGTGCACGGCCTGCTCGAACGCAGCCATGGCACCCCGCACGTCAGCCTGGCCAGCATCGGTGCCAGCCTGCTGGCCCCTGACGCGGACTGGAGCGAGTGGTACGCTCGCGCCGATCGTGCGCTGTACCAAGCCAAGCGCGCAGGCGGCAACTGCCTGCGGTGGACCGATGGTCCGGATGGACACTGAGCGGAGATCCAGGCGATGAATGGCGACAACGGAACGTCGGCCCCGCATAACGCCCAGCTGCGGGCGCTGCTGTTCACCGACCTGTGCGATTCGCTGCAGCTGGTGGAGCGTATCGGCGATGTCGCCGCCGCCGAATTCTTCCAGCAGCATGACCGTCTGGTCCTGGGGCTGCAGCAGCAGTGGAACGGCCAGCTGATCGATCGCTCCGATGGCTTGTTCGTTCTGTTCGAACGTCCCATCGATGGCATCGGTTTCGCCATTTCCTACCAGAACGCGGTCGACGCGATGGGCCACGAGCGCGGCATCGTGCTGCGCGCGCGCGCCGGCCTGCACGTGGGTGACGTGCTGTTGTGGGACAACAGTGCCGAGGCCGTTGCCCACGGCGCAAAGGCGGTGGAGGTCGAGGGTCTGGCCAAGCCGATGGCCGCGCGTCTGATGCAACTGGCGTGGCCTGGGCAGGTGCTGCTGTCCTCAGCAGCCGAACAGATGGCCCGGCGGGCCGACAGCGAGTTGCCTTGGGCGGCGGACGAACTGCGTTGGAAGGACCATGGGCTTTGGCGCTTCAAGGGCATTGGCGAGCGCCAGCATGTGTTCGAAGTCGGCATCCGTGGCCGCGCGCCGCTGCGCCGGCCGCGTTCGGGCGACAAGGCCTGGCGGGATCTGCCGCTGTGGCGTCGCCCGGCTGCGCTGTTCACCGAGGCGACGCTGGCGGTGGCGCTGGCCGTGGTGATGTGGACGCTGCTGCGGCCGGCGCCGGCAATCGCGTTCGCCGAGCGCGACTGGGTGATCCTGGCGGCGGTGAGCAACAGCACGGCCTATCCGCAGCTGGATTCCAGCCTGGAACAGGCGCTCTACATCAGCCTGGGGCAGTCGCGCTTCGTCAACATCCTCAGTGAACTGAAGGTGCGTGACACCCTGCAGTTGATGCAGCGCCCGGCCAATGCACGGCTGGACCGCGCCCTGGCGATCGAGGTTGCGCTGCGCGATGGCGCGCGTGCGGTACTGATGCCCACCGTGCTCGAGCTCAACGGCAAGGTACGGGTGGGCGTGGAGGTGGTGGACCCACGCACTGGGCAGACGGTGTACACGCATTTCGCCGATGGCAACGGCCTGGATTCGATCCTGGCCTCCACCGATACCGTGGTGAAGGCACTGCGCAGCGACCTGGGTGAGGCGCTGCACGATGTCAGCCGCGAGCAGAAACCCCTGCCCACGGTGGCCACAGCCAATCTTGATGCGCTGCATGCCTATGCCAAGGGCAGCGATGCGCTGGCGCAGGAGCGTTTCGATGAAGCGCTGCTGTTCTTCCAGCAGGCGACCCGCCTGGATCCACAGTTCACCTTTGCCTACATCGGGCAGATGCGGCTGCAGTACGCCATGGGCAACGTGTCGGCCGCCGGAGAACTGTACCGTCAGGCGGTGTCGGGGCGCACGCGGTTGAGTGCGCGCGACCAGCTGTATCTGGATGCCTGGGGTGCGGACTTCAGTGGTGCCTCCCCGCAGCGCAGTGCGGAAAAGTGGCGGATGCTGACCCAGCTGTATCCGGACGATCCGGCCGGCTGGATGAATCACGCAATGGCCCTGTTTGCCTATGGCGACTATGACGGCGCGTTGGCCGACATGATGCCGCTGTTGGAACGCCATCAGACACATCGCGCGCTGGTCCTGTCCTTCGTTGGCCGCACCCAGCTTGCGCGTGGCGAGGTCAAGGCCGCCGTCGCTGCGTTCAAGGAAGCAGGCGCGTTGCCGAACTGGCACGGCGACATGCTGGAGGCGGTCGCGCTGCTGCTGGATGGCGAGGTACAGAAGGCGCACGAGCGCAGTGAAGCCATTACCTCTCGCGGGCTCGGCGCGCGCATGGAGTACGGCGGACTTCTCGCCCTGCAAGGTCGGGTCAACGATGCGGCCGCTGAGATGACGCAGGCCGTCGAGCAGTGCGCGAGTGTGCCGGAGCTGTGCGACATCCTGGCTCTGCAGTCACTGGCATGGACTGCACAGGCCGGCGGCAGCGGTTCCCGAGTGCAATACGCACGGTTGCTGGACCGTACCCTGGCGGCAGTCGATGAGGGAGTCGGTGCCGCACCGCGTCATCGGGCTTTCATTGCGCTGTCCGTGGCCTACCACCTGCAGCGCGCCGGCCTGGACGCCGAGCTGCGCTCCCGCCGGCCTGCACTGCAGGCGTTGGTTGAACGCAGCACCGACCCGCGGCTGCAGGAATTGTGGCTGCTGCTTCGCGCGCGTGGCGAACTGGACGCCGGCAATGCAGAGGCCGCTTCGGCACTGTTGAAGCCGCTGGCCAACGGCACGCTGTACCAGTGGCATGTACTGCAGCTGGATATCGATCGCGCGCTCGGCCGCGATCAGGCCGTGCAGCGCCGGGAGCGCTGGTTGCGCCAGCGCACGGGCATGGCCTTCGCCGAAGACGCCGGTGCCCTCGTCCTGCTTCCATTGAATGTGGCCGATGCGCGGCGGCTGGCCGATGCGACCAGCCCGCAGCAGGCAGGAGCACCCTGAGGGCGGATCAGTCCTGCAGTCCCTTCAGTCCGCTTTCGAACATGAAGGGCACCTTGAACGGTCCCGTCACGGTCAGGCGCTCGCTCAACAGCGCCGCCGCCCGGGCAAATTCCTCCTTGCCGCCCAGCGAGTCCAGCGGCATGTTGCAGGCGGCAACGCTGTCAGCGTCTGCGCCCAGGGTAATCAGGGCCTTTGCCGGGTCGGCGGCGAACGCGCTGCGGAAGGCATCGTCGCTGGAAAGGTGCTTGAGCAGGGTCTGGACCACTTCGGGGGAGAGAGGAGCACGGGACATGGTTAACTACCGGCAGGGAGGGGAAAAAAACAGTATCGGCTGGACGCAGCGGGAATTGATGGTGCGTGTCGGCCACCACGCTATCATCGCCGGCCACCCACGCTTCCGGATGCGCATCGAATGAACTTCCGTCGCTGCAGGACGATGGTCGTCGAACCGGTGGAGCGGGCGCATTTCGACCTGGATGCGCTGCTTGCCGGCGGCAGTGGCGTTGGCTTCGAACAATCCCTGCAGGTACGCGCCGCACATCTGCCGGCGCCATGCACGGTCGACGCGGTCAGCTGCCTGTGGCTGCTCCAGTGCAGCGCGGAGCAGTGGCAGCCACTACCGGCAGAGCCGCAGGCACGGCAGCGTGTGCTGGCGCTGCTGGAGCAGGGGCTGCTGGTCAGCGACGATCCGGCGCATGCCGGGGCAGCAGCGGTCGAACAGCAGGTCCGTGACAGCCAATGGTGGCCGCTATCGGCGCTGCACTACCAGCACTCGCGGTGGGATGGCGTGGACAGTGTCGGCGACATGGAGCGCAGCCAGCTGATGACCGCGCAGGACCTGGTGCGCAGCTTCGGCCCGCCGCCCGCCGAAGCGCCCGCCCGTCGGTCCGATGCGCGGCCCTTGCCGCGCTGCGATGACGACCCGATGCAGGCGCAGCTGCAGGCGCGTGCGACCTGCCGCAATTTCGACGATGCGCGCGCTGTGCCGTTGCCGATGCTGGCCCGGCTGCTGCAGCAGGTGCTGATGGCGCAGGCGCACGTGGAAACCGAACCGGGGGTGCGTTTCCTGAAGAAGAACATTCCGTCGGCCGGCAGCCTGCATCCATTGGAAGCGTATGTGGTGGCGCGCAACGTGGAAGGGCTGCCACCGGGCCTCTACCACTACCATGCCACCGCACACGAACTGGGCCCGATAGCGGTACCGCCCGGCGACCTGGACAGCTTCTGCCAACGCCTGCTGGCGGGTCAGCACTGGTTCGCCAACGCGCCGGTGCAGCTGATCCTGGTATGCCGCTTCGAGCGCATGTTCTGGAAGTACCGCGGCCATGCCAAGGCCTATCGCGCGCTCACTCTGGATGCTGGCCACGTATCGCAGGCGATCTACAGCGCGGCAACCGCGCAGGGGCTGGGCGCATTCGTCACCGCAGCGATCAATGAGGCCGAGGCCGAGCGGGCGCTTGGCCTGCAGCCGATGGCCGAGGGCGTATTGGCGGTCTGTGGCGTTGGCTGGCGTGCAGCGGAGCGGGTGACGGCCGAACTGGACCCGCTTGGCCAGGTGTGGCCGGTCACGCGTTGATCGACAACGCGTGACCGGACGGCATCACGCCGCTTCGAAATCCACCAGCACCGCGCCATCACCCACCTGGTCACCGGCCTTGGCGCGATAACCCTTCACCGTGCCATCGGCCGGTGCCTGCAGGGTGTGCTCCATCTTCATCGCTTCCAGCACCACCAGCGGCGTGCCGCGCTTCACCTGCGTGCCTGCCGCCACCAGCGTTGCCACGATCCTGCCGGGCATCGGTGCCAGCAGGCTGCCGGCGTCGGCGCTGGCCTGTTCCGATTCGCCCACCGGGTCGTGCAGGGTGAAGCGGTGCTGACCATCGTCGCCGAACAGGTACAGCTGGTCGCCGTCGCGCTGCAGCTGCAACCGCCAGCGACGCGCGTCCAGCTGCACCGACAGGGTGTGGCCATCGGCACGGCCGACAACCTGCTTCGGCGCGGCGTCATCGCACTGCACGCGCCAGCCATCGGCCGTGGCCCACACCTTCAGCGTGTGCGCCCGCTCTCCCTGCTGCAGCGGCACCACCCGCGCGGCAGGCGCGCCCAGCCGCCAGCCATCCTGTGCCTGCCACGGCGAATGTGGGTCGCGCGCGTCGGCGGCAGCGGCCGGTGTGCTCACTACGGCGGCGATCGCTGCCAGTTCCCACAGCGCCTGCTCACCGTCACCGGTCGCCGCCAGTGCGGCCTGCTCACGCTCGATCAGTGCGGTATCCAGCTTGGCGTTGGCGAACGAATCGGTGTGCAGCAGGCGGCGCAGGAAGCCGGCATTGGTGGTCACGCCCACCACCTGGCAGTCGGCCAGGGCCTGGCTCATGCGCCGCAGCGCGGCGTCGCGGTCCACGTCCCAGACGATCAGCTTGGCAATCATCGGGTCGTAGTACGGGGTGATGCTGTCGCCTTCCTCCACACCCGTGTCCACCCGCACGTTCGCCGACGGGGTCGGCAGGCGCAGGCGGCGCAGGGTGCCGGTGGACGGCAGGAAGCCACGGTCGGCATCTTCGGCGTACAAGCGCGCTTCGAGCGCATGGCCGTGGATGGTCAGTTCGTCCTGGCGCTTGGGCAGCGGCTGGCCGGCTGCAACGCGCAGCTGCCATTCCACCAGGTCGGTACCGGTGATGAACTCGGTGACCGGATGTTCGACCTGCAGGCGGGTGTTCATTTCCATGAAGTAGAAATCGCCGTCCGGGCCGGCGATGAACTCCACCGTGCCCGCACCGACGTAGCCCACCGCGCGCGCGGCATCGACGGCGGCCTTGCCCATCGCTGCGCGGCGGTCGGCGCTCATGCCCGGGGCCGGTGCTTCTTCCAGCACCTTCTGGTGGCGGCGCTGCACCGAGCAGTCGCGCTCGAACAGATACACCGCCTCGCCATGGCCACCGCCGAATACCTGGATCTCGATATGGCGCGGGCGCTCGACATACTTCTCGACCAGCACGTGGTCGTTGCCGAACGCTGAGGCTGCCTCGCGCTGGCAGCTGGCCAGCGCATCGACGAAGTCCTCGCTGCGCTCGACCTTGCGCATGCCCTTGCCGCCGCCGCCGGCGCTGGCCTTGATCAGCACCGGGTAGCCGATGCCATCGGCCTGGGTGCGCAGGAACTCAGGCGCCTGCTGGTCGCCGTGGTAGCCCGGCGTCAGCGGCACGCCAGCTTTGGCCATCAAGGCCTTGGCCGCGCTCTTGTCGCCCATCGCGCGGATCGCACTGGCGGGCGGGCCGATGAAGGTGATTCCCGCCGCGACGCAGGCATCGGCGAAGTCGGCGTTCTCGGACAGGAAGCCGTAGCCGGGATGGATGGCCTGCGCGCCGGTGCGGCGTGCGGCATCGAGGATGGCATCGCTGCGCAGGTAGCTCTCGCGCGCAGCGGCCGGGCCGATGTGGATGGCCTCGTCGGCCAGGCGCACATGGCGTGCATTGCGGTCCGCATCGGAATACACCGCCACGGTGGCGATGCCGAGGCGGCGGCAGGTGGCGATGACGCGGCAGGCGATTTCGCCACGGTTGGCGATCAGGACTTTGCTGAACATGGCAACAGACTCGGTCATGGCACAGGTCACATGCGGAACACGCCGAAGCGCGTCTGCTGCGGGGGAGCGTTGAGGCTGGCCGACAGGGCCAGGGCCAGTACCAAGCGGGTATCGACCGGATCGATCACACCGTCGTCCCACAGCCGCGCACTGGCGTAGTACGGGTGGCCCTGCTGTTCGAACTGGTCGCGAATCGGTGCCTTGAACGCGTCCTCTTCCTCGCCCGGCCACTGCCCGCCCTTGGCTTCGATGCCATCACGCTTGACCGTGGCCAGCACGCTGGCCGCCTGTTCGCCGCCCATCACGCCGATGCGTGCGTTCGGCCACATCCACAGGAAGTTGGGCGAGTACGCGCGGCCGCACATGCCGTAGTTGCCGGCACCGAACGAGCCGCCGATCACCACGGTGAACTTGGGTACCTTGGCGCAGGCCACCGCCATCACCAGCTTGGCCCCGTCCTTGGCGATGCCGCCCTGCTCGTACTTGCGGCCCACCATGAAGCCGGTGATGTTCTGCAGGAACACCAGCGGGATGTTGCGCTGGGTGCACAGCTCGATGAAGTGCGCGCCCTTCAGTGCGGACTCGGAGAACAGGATGCCGTTGTTGGCGATGATGCCGATCGGGTAGCCATGCAGATGGGCGAAGCCGGTGACCAGCGTTGCGCCATAGCGCGGCTTGAACTCCTCGAAGCGCGAGCCGTCGACCAGCCGCGCGATCACTTCGCGCACGTCGTACGGCTTGCGCGTATCGGCCGGGATCACCCCGTACAGTTCGTGCGCCGGCAGCAGTGGTTCTTCCACCGGCTGCAGCGCCATTGCTGCTTCGGGCTTGCGCCAGTTGAGCTGGGCGATGATCGCGCGTACCCGTGCCAGTGCCTGCAGGTCGTTGTCGGCCATGTGGTCGGCCACGCCGGAAATACGCGTGTGCACGTCGGCACCGCCCAGTTCTTCGGCCGTCACCACTTCGCCGGTGGCCGCCTTCACCAGCGGCGGGCCGCCGAGGAAGATCGTGCCCTGCTCGCGCACGATCACCGTCTCGTCGCTCATCGCCGGCACATAGGCGCCACCGGCGGTGCAGCTGCCCATCACGCAGGCGATCTGCGGAATGCCCTGCGCGGAGAGGTTGGCTTGGTTGTAGAAGATGCGACCGAAATGGTCGCGGTCGGGGAACACCTCATCCTGCAGCGGCAGGAAGGCGCCGCCGGAATCGACCAGGTAGATGCATGGCAGGTGGTTCTGCTCGGCGATCTCCTGCGCGCGCAGATGCTTCTTCACCGTCACCGGGTAATAGGTGCCGCCCTTGACGGTGGCATCGTTGGCCACGATCACGCACTCCACGCCACTCACGCGGCCGATGCCGGCAACCACGCCAGCAGCGGGCACGGCATCGTCGTACATGCCGTGCGCGGCCAGCGGCGCGATTTCCAGGAACGCACTGCCCGGGTCGAGCAGGGCATCAATGCGGTCGCGCACCAGCAGCTTGCCGCGTGCGGTGTGCTTGGCGCGCGCCGCTTCGCTGCCGCCCAGGGCGGTACGGGCGAGGGTGGCGTGCAGGTCGTCGACTACGGCCTGCATCGCCGCGCGGTTGCTTTCAAACGTATCGCTGCCCGGTTGCAGCTGGCTGCCTAGGATGCTCATGGGGTGCCTTACAGGGTGCGCTGGAACAGTTCGCGGCCGATCAGCATGCGGCGGATCTCCGAGGTGCCGGCGCCGATTTCATACAGCTTGGCGTCGCGCCACAAACGGCCGGTCGGGTATTCGTTGATGTAGCCGTTGCCGCCGAGGATCTGGATCGCCTGGCCGGTCAGCCAGGTCGCCTTCTCGGCGGCGTACAGGATCGCGCCGGCCGCATCCTGGCGGGTGGTACGGCCCTGGTCGCAGGCGCGCGCCACCGCATACACATAGGCGCGGCAGGCGCCCAGGCCAACGTACATGTCGGCGATCTTGGCCTGGATCAGCTGGAAGCTGCCGATCGGCTCACCGAACTGGTGGCGTTCGTGCACATACGGCATCACCACGTCCATCGCTGCAGCCATCAGGCCCAGCGGGCCGCCGGACAGCACCACGCGCTCGTAGTCCAGGCCGGACATCAGCACGCGTACACCGCCGCCGACCGTACCCAGCACGTTCTCTTCGGGAATCTCGCAGTCCTGGAACACCAGTTCGCAGGTGGGCGAGGAGCGCATGCCCAGCTTGTCCAGCTTCTGCGCGGTGGAGAAACCCTTCATGCCCTTCTCGACCAGGAAGGCGGTGATGCCCTTGGCACCGGCCTCGACATCGGTCTTGGCGTAGACCACCAGCACGTCGGCGTCGGGGCCGTTGGTGATCCACATCTTGTTGCCGTTGAGCACGTAGCGGTCACCGCGCTTGTCCGCGCGCAGCTTCATCGACACAACGTCCGAACCCGCGCCGGGTTCGCTCATCGCCAGCGCACCGATCTTGGCGCCGCTGCACAGGTCCGGCAGGAAACGCTGCTTCTGCGCCTCGGTGCCGTTCTTGCGCAGCTGGTTCACGCACAGGTTCGAATGCGCACCGTAGGACAGGCCGATGCCACCGGAAGCACGCGAGACTTCTTCCATCGCCACCACGTGGGCCAGGTAGCCCATGCCGGTGCCTCCGTATTCTTCTTCCACGGTCAGGCCCAGCAGGCCCTGCTCGCCCAGCTTGGGCCATAGTGCCAACGGGAACTGGTTGGTCGCATCGGTCTCGGCCGCGAGCGGCGCGATCTCGGCAGCGGCAAAATGGGCCACGCTCTGGCGCAGCAGGTCGATATCTTCGCCGAGGTCGAAGTTCAGGGATGGCACGTGCATTGCGATGGCTCCACGAGGGAAGGTGGGGAATGGACGCACCCGGAAGGGGGAAGCGGGCAGCTGTTCACAGCAGCAGCCCGCGCGGGCGATTGGACCCCAGCGTAGCGGGGTTCGGGTAAGAAGTGAATACAAATTCAAAAATTGAAACTAGACTCAGACCATGGCCTATAAACGCTCAGCATTGATGGAAGAACGCCTGGCCGGGGCCCGTGAACGGATCCTGCTGGCCACCCGCGAACTGGTCGCTACCGGCGGCTGGCGCAACGCGCCGGTAACGGCCGTGGCAACCCAGGCCGGGGTCTCCACCGGCTTGATCTACCGCCACTTCCCGTCCAAGGCCGAGCTGTTCGTGGAAGTGCTCAACGCCGCCGTGGCCCACGAGGTGGCGATCATGGAGCGCATCGCCAGTGCGCCGGAGCCGGCCAGCGTGCGCCTGCGCCAGGCCATCACCGCCTTTGTCCGCCGTGCCCTTGCCGGTCCGGGCCTGGCCCACGCCTTCATCGTCGAGCCGGTGGACCCGGACGTGGAAGCCGAGCGCATGCGCGGCCGCCGAGCCTTCGGCGACGTGTTCCTGCGCCTGGTGGAAGAGGGTGTGGCAGCCGGTGAACTGCCGGCGCAGGACGCGCACGCTGCCGCCGCCTGCCTGGTGGGTGCCTTCACCGAAGCGATGGTCGGCCCGACCGCGCCCAGCCGCGAAGCGCATCGCGACGAGGACGCACTGGTCGAGGCCATCTGCAGTTTCTGCCTGCGGGCTGTTGGCGCAGGGTGATGCCGCTGTTGCGGGTGCCGGGCGGCTTCTGCCGCGCTGCGCGCTCGCCGGGCATGGCCCGGCGCTACCCGCATGCGGCCACGGCCGCATGCTGCGCCGCACCAGCCCTGACGCCTGTTGTCGTGCGCGGCGTGCGTTCTATACTCGGCCCATCACGCAGTCGCTCAGCCGTGGTCCAACGACTATCAGCCAGGGGTAACGAAGAGTGCGGAATTACGATCTGGAGTTCCTGAAACGCTTCTCCATGGTGATCGCGCTGTTGATGGCCATCACCCTCGGTCTGATCCTCCTGGCCGCGTTCATCCACACCCGGATTCCGCCCGAGGTGTCGCCTACCGCCGCCAAACGCACCGAACAGCGCATTTCGCCCACTGGGGCGGTATATGCCGGCAGCACCGGCGCGGCCGCGCAGGCTGCGGCGCATGCCGCCGCGCTGGCCAAGGCCGCCTCGCAGGTGGCCTACGGCGGTACCAAGGACGGCAAGGTGATCTTCGACAACCTGTGCACCGCCTGCCATACCACCGGCGTGGGCATGGCGCCGACGCTGGATCACTCGCACTGGGACAAGCGCCTGGCGCAGGGCAAGGACACTCTCTACAAGCACGCCATCGAGGGCTACACCGGCCCCGACGGCGGCATCATGCCGCCCAAGGGCGGCAACCCGGCGCTCACCGAAGAGCAGATCCACGCCACCGTGGACTGGATGCTGGGCAATCTGAAATAGCGCGCGGCCGCATCCACGCATGACGTGGATCTACTACGGATACGCGTGCCCGCTCAGGTGGCCGGCACTCCCTTTGCCCACCAAGGCCGAAACCCCGCTGCGCAGGCGGGGTTTCGCATTTCAGGGTTAGTCTGTGCGCCTCTTCCGTGGAGTCGTCTGTCGATGCGTCGCCGTTCCCTCGCCCTTGCCCTGTCCCTGCTGCTGCCGGCATCCGCTTTCGCCCAGGCCCAGCCGCAGGTTGCGCCGACCCCGGCGCCCGCGCCGCGCAGCCCGGCTACCGTCACCCTGGCCGCCCCGCCGGCCGACTGGCGTGCACTGGAGGGCCAGCACGTGCGCATCGCCGCGCCGCTCACCCTGGCCGGCACCGATGGCCTGGAACGCTTCGGCCAGCTCACCGTCGCCTTCGATGGCCGCCTCTGGCAGCCGACCGAAGTGGCCGTGCCCGGCAGTGCCGGTATCGAACAGGTGATGGCCGACAACCAACGCCGCCGCCTGCTGCTGGACGATGGCAGCGATGCACGTGACCCGGCAAGCGTCGCCTACCTGCCCGGCAACCCGGTGCTGCGTACCGGCATGCAGCTGCGCAACGTGGAAGGCACCGTGCGCGTCGATGCGCAGGGCCGCCCCAGCCTGCAGGTCGACGGCACATTGAAGCTGCCGGAACTGCAGCGGCCGGCCGTGCCGAGCGTGCCCGGCAGCCTGCATATCGCCGCCTTCAACCTGGAGAACTTCTTCAATGGTGACGGCCAGGGCGGTGGATTCCCGACCCTGCGCGGTGCGCGCACGCTGGACGAGCACAAGGCGCAGGTCGGCAAGCTGGTCGCCACCGTCAACGCGCTGGGCGCTGGTATTGCCGCGCTGATGGAACTGGAGAACGACGGCTACGGCCCGCAGTCGGCTATCGCCGAACTGGTAAACGCACTCAACGCCGGTCTCGCGGCCGACAAGCAGTGGGCGTTCGTCGATGCCGGGCAGGGCCCCGGCAGCAATCCGATCCGCGTCGGCATCATCTACCGCAGGAGCGAGTTCAAGCCGCTCGGCACGCCGCTGACCAAGCTCGACGGCCCCTTCGTCGAGCACAGCCGTGCACCGCTGGCACAGGCCTTCCAGGGCAAGGGCGCACCATTCATGGTGGTCGCCAACCACTTCAAGTCCAAGGGCTGCCGCGATGCCAGTGGTGCCGACGCCGACCGCAATGACGGGCAGGGCTGCTGGAACGCCACGCGTGTGGAATCGGCCAGGCAGCTCAACACCTGGGTGCAGGCCGAAGCCGCGCGCCTGAAGGTGAAGGACGTGGTGCTGATGGGCGACTTCAACGCCTACGCCATGGAAGACCCGATCCGCACCCTGCATGACCTGGGCTGGCAGGATGCCTTCAAGGTAGCCAAGGTCGAACAGCCCTACAGCTACGTCTACAACGGCTATACCGGTCGCCTCGATCACGCGCTGCTCAGCCCGACGATGGCCAAGCGCCTGCGTGGTGCCGCCGAGTGGCACAGCAACGCCGACGAGCAGGACGCCAGCGGCTACCAGGGCCGCAACGTGCAGGGCCCATGGCGCAGCTCCGACCACGACCCACTGCTGCTGGGCTTCGACAGATAACCCGGCGCCGGGAATCTGCCTGGGTGGGTGCGGACCTTGGCCCGCACTGACCCTGCTGTTGCTTTTGATCTTCCCGTCCGCCTTCAAGCGAGCCGAGCATCGCAGGGGAATCAGGGGCGAAGAGGCGCCGATGTCTGAGCGCAGCGAGTTCGGCGCCGTCCCCTGATTCCCCGAGAAGCGCAGGGTATCGGTGCACAGCACCGGCTCGTGGTCGGCGGAGCGTTTCTTTGGTTACTTTCTTTGCGCGCAAAGAAAGTGACACCTCTCCGCGGTTGCGGAAACGATTCGCCGGGGATGGCCCGGCGCTACCGATGGCTTACCCCCAGGCGATCAACCCGATCGCCAGCACTGCCAGCGCCAGGCCGGCACGATTCCAGCGCGTGGTCGCCTCGCCGAAGGCGAACACGCCCACCAGCGCACCCAGCACCACCACGCCGATGTTCATGCCGGCGAACACGGTGGCCGGACTGTCCGGCATCGACTGGTGCGCATGCACGTAGAACAGGATGTTGCCGCCGTTGAGCAGGCCCAGCAGCGCGCCGGCACCGAGGTTGCGCCAGGCCAGGCGGCTGCGCCCACTGAAATGCCGCCGCAGCTGCAGCGCCAGCATCAGCACGAAGGCCACGCTGAAACTGGCCAGCACCGCCGCCATCGACGGCGTGCCCGACAGCGCCACCTGCTTCAGCAGCACATCCACCACCGCAAAGCCGACCCACACGCCCAGCAACCAGCCCCAGCCACCGGCGGAAGCGGCCACTGCAGGGCCGCGTGGACGCAGGCTGATGGCCACCATCGCCAGCAGGCCCAGGCCCAGCCCGGCCAGCTTCCACGGCGTGGCGGTCTGGCCGAAGAACAGGAATGCCGCTGCCAGCGACAGCAGCAGCGACAACCGCTGCGCCACATCACTGCGGACGATGCCGGCCACCGCTACCGCGCGGCCCAGCACCAGGAAGATCGAGGGCAGCACCACCGCCAGCGCCAGCAGTGACACCCACGGTGCATGCGGTGCGCGCAAGGCATCCAGCGGCGGCTGCAGCACCACCGCCGTCATCGTCGCGGCGACCAGATAGTTCCAGGTCACCATCTGCGCAACATCCAGCTGGCGGCGTCCGGCCACCTTCAACAACACCGAAACCAGCACACTGCAGATCACGGCCAGGGACAGGTAGAGCATGGGGCGGGCACAGGGCAGCGGCGGGGGACGCTATCATGGTGCCATGCACAAGCCCTCGTTCCCCGTCGCCCCCGGCGAAACCGCCTGCATCTCACTGGAAGGCCCGGTTGGCCCGCTGGAAGTGCTCGTCGACCTGCCCAAGGCCGATGTGCCGGTGCAGCCGATCGTGGCCGTCATCTGCCATCCGCTGTCCACCGAAGGCGGCACCCTGCACAACAAGGTGGTCACCATGACCGCCACCACCCTGCGCGAGCTGGGCATCGCCACGGTGCGCTTCAACTTCCGCAGCGTCGGTGGTTCTGCCGGAGAATTCGACCACGGCGTGGGTGAGCAGGAAGACCTGAAGGCCGTTACCGCCTGGGTCCGCCAGCAGCGTCCCGACGACCGCCTGTGGCTGGCGGGCTTCAGCTTTGGCGCGTTCGTTTCGCTGAAGGCCGCTGCCGAACTGCAGCCCGAAGCGCTGATCTCGATCGCGCCGCCGGCGGGCCGTTGGGACTTCGGCGGCATCACGCCGCCGGCGCGTTGGCTGGTGATCCAGGGCGAGCAGGATGAAATCGTCGACCCGCAGGCCGTCTACCAGTGGCTGGACACCCTCGATGCGCCGCATGAGCTGGTGCGCATGCCGGACACCAGCCACTTCTTCCACCGCAAGCTGATCGACCTGCGCGGCGCGCTCACCCACGGCGTCAAGCATTGGCTGGGCGCGGCGGCATGAGCGAGGTGGAACTGACCCCGACGCAGCGCTATGCGGCCGGGGTGGAACGCGGCGATTGGCAGAACGACCCGGCCCAGCATGCGGCCCTGGCCGAGCTGGACCGGATCCACCTGGCCCTGGTGGACAGCGCCGAGGACGGCTGGCTGGACCGCCTGTCCTCGTTCTGGAAGAAACCCGAGCCGGTCAAGGGCCTGTACTTCTGGGGCGGCGTCGGCCGCGGCAAGACCTTCCTGGTCGACCTGTTCTACGACGGCCTGCCGATCAAGCAGAAGTACCGCACCCACTTCCATCGCTTCATGCGCAGCGTCCACGAGCGCCTGCGCGAGCACCAGGGCCAGAGCGACCCGCTGGCGAAGATCGCCCAGGAATGGCGCAGCAACCTGCGCGTGCTGGTGCTGGATGAATTCTTCGTCACCGACATCGGCGATGCCATGCTGCTGGCGCGCCTGCTGGAGCGGATGTTCGCCGAGGGCGTGACCCTGGTCACCACCTCCAACACGGCGGTGGAAAATCTGTACCTCAACGGCCTGCAGCGCGAGAGCTTCCTGCCGGCCATCGGCCTGCTGCAGCGCTACTGCGTGGAGCTGTACGCCGAGGGCACCGAGGACTACCGCATGCGCGCGCTGACCCGTTCGCCGGTGTACCGCGCGCCGCTGGTCGCCGACAGCGACGCCTGGCTGGCCACGCGCTGGGGCGAACTGAGTGGTGGCCAACCGGCCAAGGCGGGCAACATCGAGATCGAGAGCCGCAAGATCCCGGTGCGCGCGCGTGGCAAGAGCATTGCCTGGTTCGACTTCGCCGCCCTCTGTGAAGGCCCGCGTGGGCCGTCGGATTACATCGAGATCGCGCACGAGTTCAACACCGTGCTGCTGGGCGGCATTCCGGCCTTCGACCGCCTGAACGAGGATGCCGCGCGCCGCTTCGTCAACCTGATCGACGAGCTGTACGACCGCCACGTCAATCTGGTCTGCACCGCCAGCACCTCGCCGGTAGAGCTGTACACCGGTACACGCCTGCAGGGCGCGTTCGAGCGCACGGCCTCGCGCCTGATCGAAATGCAGAGCGCCGAGTACCTGGGCACCCCGCACCGGGCGTGAGGGGTAGTGCCGGCCGCGGGCCGGCATCCGCTCGATGCATCCAGGCCCATGGGCTGCCGGCCAGCGGCCGGCACTACCCGGTGTCGCCCGTCCACCGGCTGCCCACTGGCTGCCCACCACCTATCCACAGAGTTGTCCCTCGCCTGCATGGCCCTGTCATGTGAAGCTGTCATTGTTCCGCTGGTGGGGTGCTGATTACCGCCATCACGACGCTTTTCGGGCTTGACTGCGCAGCCCGTTCCAGCAGGTCCAAAGCGTCCAAACCGGGCGCCGATGGCACGATCCTTGCGGCGCAAGGGATTGCCGAATTTCACTACATTTGGCGTTGACGGACCCAACTACCCCCACTATCTTGTGGCTGTCGGTTGTGGGGACCCCAAGCCGCCGGGTCCATGGAATGGATCGCCGGAGCCTCCGGTGATACGCCCTCCATGCCCGCAGCGGCACCGGTCAGCACTGCCAGCAGCAGCCACAGGCGCAGGTCTCAATTCCTGCGACACCGGTCTGCCACCCTGGGGTGTCACGTCCCGGGCCGCGTCATCCGATGCACCGAGCCACCATCCATCACGCCAAGAGGACACACGCCGTGACCAACGAGACCAGCGCCACCATCGAGAAGGAAAGCGAGTTCCTGTTGACGTCGCCGCCGACGTCCAACGCGATGAGTGTGACCAAGCGCAATGGCACGACCGAGCTGGTGGATCTGAACAAGATCGTCCGCGCGGTGCAGCGTTCCTCTGAAGGCCTGCACGCCGTCGATCCGATGCGCGTGGCCACCCGCACCATTTCCGGCCTGTACAACGGCGCCACCACCCAGGAGCTGGACGAACTGTCCATCCGCACCGCGGCGCTGCTGATCGGCGAAGAGCCCGAGTACGGCCGCCTGGCCGCGCGCCTGCTGGCCAACTTCATTGCCAAGGAAGTGTCCAACCAGGAAATCCACGCGTTCTCGCAGTCGGTGGGTCGTGGCCACGAAGTGGGCCTGATCAACGACCGCCTGCTGAACTTCGTGCAGACCAACGCACGCAAGCTCAACGATGCCATCGACATCTCGCTGGACCTGAACTTCGATTACTTCGGCCTGCGTACCCTGTACGACCGCTACCTGCTGCGCCATCCGCACACCCGCAAGGTGATCGAGACCCCGCAGCAGTTCTTCCTGCGCATCGCCAGCGCGCTGAGCGAGGACGTGCCGGAAACCCTGGCGCTGTACAAGCGCATGGGCAACCTGGACTACCTGCCGTCCAGCCCGACCCTGTTCAACTCCGGCACCACCCACGAGCAGCTGTCCTCGTGCTTCCTGCTGGACTCGCCGCAGGATTCGCTGGAATCGATCTATTCCAAGTACGGCGACATCGCCCAGCTGTCCAAGTTCTCCGGCGGCATCGGCGTCAGCTACACCCGCGTGCGTTCGCGTGGCTCGCTGATCAAGTCGACCAACGGCCATTCCAACGGCATCGTGCCGTGGCTGAAGACCATGGATTCGTCGGTGGCTGCGGTGAACCAGGGTGGCAAGCGCAAGGGCGCGGCCTGTGTGTACCTGGAAACCTGGCACGCCGACATCGAGGACTTCCTCGAGCTGCGTGACAACACCGGCGACGAATCGCGCCGTGCGCACAACCTGAACCTGGCCAACTGGATCCCGGACCTGTTCATGAAGCGCGTCGAGTCGGACCAGGAATGGTCGCTGTTCGATCCGCGCGTGGTGCCCGAGTTCACCGACCTGTTCGGTGAAGCCTTCGAGGCTGCCTACCTGCAGGCCGAAGCACAGGGCAAGGCCAACCGCACCATCTCCGCACGCAAGCTGTACTCGCGGATGATGCGCACCCTGGCCGAGACCGGCAACGGTTGGATGACCTTCAAGGACAAGTGCAACCGCGCCAGCAACCAGACCCTGCGCGCTGGCAACGTGATCCACCTGTCCAACCTGTGCACCGAGATCCTGGAAGTCACCTCGGCCGAAGAGACCGCAGTGTGCAACCTGGGTTCGATCAACCTGGGCAATCACTTCGACGGCAACGGCGAGTTCGATTTCGACAAGCTGGCCGACACCGTGCGCCTGGCCGTGCGCCAGCTGGACCGCGTGATCGACCTGAACTTCTACCCGATCGAATCGGCACGTCGCGGCAACCTGCGCTGGCGTCCGGTCGGCCTGGGCTGCATGGGCCTGCAGGACGTGTTCTTCCGCAAGCGCCTGCCGTTCGATGGCGCCGAAGCCCGCGCGCTGTCGAAGAAGATCGCCGAGACCATCTACTTCCACGCGCTGGAAACTTCGGTGGAACTGGCCCAGGAACGTGGCAAGCACCCGTCCTTCGCCGACACCCGTGCGGCCAGCGGTGAGCTGCAGTTCGATGCCTGGAACGTGGTGCCGGAAGATGCCGCACGCTGGGACGCCCTGCGTGAGCGCATCAAGGAGCACGGCCTGCGCAACTCGCTGATGATCGCGATTGCCCCGACCGCCACCATCGCCTCCATCGCCGGCTGCTACGAGTGCGTGGAACCGCAGGTGTCCAACCTGTTCAAGCGCGAGACCCTGTCCGGTGACTTCCTGCAGGTGAACCGCTACCTGGTGAACGAGCTGAAGAAGCTGGGCCACTGGACCCCGGAAATGCGCGATGCGATCAAGCTGGCCGACGGCTCGATCCAGGCCATCACCCAGATTCCGGAAACGCTGCGCCACGTCTATCGCACCGCGTGGGAGCTGCCGATGCGTTCGCTGATCGACATGGCCGCCGATCGTGGTGCCTTCATCGACCAGTCCGCCTCGCTCAACCTGTTCATGGAAAGCCCGAGCATCGGCGCGATGTCGTCCATGTACATGTACGCCTGGAAGCAGGGCATCAAGACCACCTACTACCTGCGTTCGCGTCCGGCCACCAAGATCGCCAAGACCACCGTCAGCCACGTGGCCACCGCTGGCCCGGAGAAGGTGTTCAGCCCGGAAGAGGCCATCGCCTGCTCGCTGGAGAACCCGGAAGCCTGCGAGGCCTGCCAGTAAGACGCGCCGTGCCGGCGATCGCCGGCACCTCATACCTGTAGAACCGAGCCATGCTCGGCTGCAGAGAGACACCCACGGTAGCGCCGGGCCATGCCCGGCCGCTCACCCAGGAATTCAAGGAAACACCCATGGCCGACAAGCCCAAGCAGATGCTGCTCGATCCCGGTTTTGAACTGACCCTGCGCCCGATGCGCTACCCGCAGTTCTATGACATGTACCGGAACGCGATCAAGAACACCTGGACGGTGGAAGAGATCAACTTCCAGATCGACATCAGCGACCTGCACAGCAAGATGTCGCCGGGCGAGCGTCACCTGATCCATCGTCTGGTCGCGTTCTTCGCCACCGGCGATTCGATCGTGTCCAACAACCTGGTGCTGAACCTGTACCAGCACTTGAACGCGCCCGAAGCGCGCATGTACCTCTCGCGCCAGCTGTATGAAGAAGCGCTGCACGTGCAGTTCTACCTGACCCTGCTGGACAACTACCTGCCGGATCCGGACGAGCGCGTCAAAGCCTTCGCCGCGGTGGAGAACATCGACTCGATCAAGAAGAAGGCCGATTTCTGCTTCAAGTGGATCGATTCGATCCAGGACCTGAAGCGCATCGAGACCCGCGAAGAGCGCCGTCAGTTCCTGCTCAACCAGATCTGCTTCGCTGCGTGCATCGAAGGCCTGTTCTTCTTCGCTGCCTTCGCCTACGTGTACTACTTCCGTTCGCGCGGCCTGCTCAACGGCCTGGCCTCGGGCACCAACTGGGTGTTCCGCGACGAAAGCGCGCACATGGAATTCGCCTTCGAGTGCGTGGACGTGATCCGCGAGGAAGAACCGGATCTGTTCGACGACAAGATGAAGCAGGATGTCTACGACATGCTGGCCGAAGCCATCGAGTGCGAAGTGCAGTTCGCCGAGGACGTGCTGTCCGGTGGCGTGGCAGGCATTTCCACCCGTGACATGCGCCAGTACCTGCAGCACTGCGCCGACAACCATTTCCATCGCCTGGGCATGGAGCGCAAGTACAACGTGCGCAACCCGCTGAGCTTCATGGAACTGCAGGACGTGCAGGAACTGACCAACTTCTTCGAACGCCGCGCCTCGGCCTACCAGGTGGGCGTGAAGGGCGAAGTCGCCTTCGACATGAACTTCTGATCGAACCGGTCAGGTCTGCCGCAACGAGAAACCCCGGCCAACGCCGGGGTTTTTCGTTTCCACGGTAGCGCCGGGCCATGCCCGGCGAGCGCGCAGCGCGGAAGGTTTTCAGGGTGCCGTGCGCATTCCGCCGGGCATGGCCCCCTACCGCCGCCCATCCACCGCCATGCGCACGGCCAGTCCGGCCAGCACCGTGCCCATGAACCACCGCTGCACCGCCTGCCAGGTGGGGCGGGCGGCGAGGAAGCCGGCGATGCTGCCGGCCATTATCGCGATCACCGCGTTCACGCTCACGCTGACCAGCAGCTGGGTGGAGCCCAGCACCAGCGACTGCATCAGCACGCCGCCTTCGCTGTCCGGGTGCAGGAACTGCGGCAGCAGGGACAGGTACATCACCGCGACCTTGGGGTTCAGTACGTTGGTCAGGAAGCCCATCGCAAAAAGCTTGCGCGGGCCGTCCACCGGCAGGTCGCGCACCGCGAACGGCGACCGCCCGCCCGGCTTCAATGCCTGCCAGGCCAGGTACAGCAGGTACAGCGCGCCGCCAATGCGCAGCGCGTCGTAGGCGAACGGCACGGTCATCAGCAGCGCGGTGATGCCCAACGCCGCGCACAGCATGTAGAACACGAAGCCCAGCGCGACCCCACCCAGCGAGATCAGCCCGGCCACGCGGCCCTGGCAGATCGAGCGCGAGATCACGTAGATCATGTTCGGCCCGGGTGTCAGCACCATGGCCAGCGAGACAAGGGCGAAGGCCAGCAGGTCGGACGTGGCGGGCATGGCGGGTTCACGCAGTGGGGGTGTCGAAGTGTAGCGCCGCCTGCACGCCGCCTGCCTTAAAATCCGTCTTACCCCACACCCGAACCGCCCCCATGACCCCCATCCCCGAGACCGTGCCGCCGACCGAAGTGCGCATGGCCGAGATCGTCTTCCCCAACCACACCAATCACATGGGCACCCTGTTCGGTGGCCAGGCGCTGGCATGGATGGACAAGGCCGCCTTCCTGGCCGCCGCCCGCTACTCACGCCGCACCGTGGTGACCGCGCGCAGCGACCAGGTCGATTTCAAGCTGCCGATCCGCATCGGCCAGATGGTGGAGACCATCGGCCGCATCGTCGAGGTTGGCCGCAGCTCGATGAAGGTCGAGGTGGAGCTGATCGCCGAGGACCTGCACAGCGGCGAGCGCAAGCTGTGCACCCGCGGCCACTTCGTGATGATCGCCCTGGGCGACGATGGCCACCCGGTGACCGTGCCGCAGCTGCCCGGTGCGCCGGCGGCCTGAGCCCACGCTTGCGGGGGCGCCCGCGCGCCCCCATCTGGCTGCCATGTCCCTGCCGCTCACCGACTTCATCGACCGCGCCCAACGCCTGTTCGTGCTGACCGGCGCCGGCTGCAGCACCGCCTCGGGCATTCCCGATTACCGCGATGCCGATGGCCAGTGGAAGCGCACGCCGCCGGTGACCTACCAGGCCTTCATGGGCGAGGCTGCCACCCGCCAGCGTTACTGGGCGCGCAGCCTGCTGGGCTGGCCACGCTTCGGCCGGGCCCGGCCCAACGGCACCCACCAGGCGCTGGCCGCGCTGGAAGACAGCGGCAAGCTGCAGGTGCTGCTGACCCAGAACGTGGATGGCCTGCACCAGCGTGCCGGCAGCCGCAACGTAATCGACCTGCACGGTCGCCTGGACCTGGTGCGCTGCATGGGCTGCGAACGTCGCAGCGAGCGTGAGGACTTCCAGCAGCAGCTGCTGGACGCCAACCCCGGCTGGGAATCGCTGCAGGCCGGTATCGCGCCCGACGGCGATGCCGATCTGGAAACCGACTTCTCGACGTTCGTGGTGCCCGACTGCGCGCACTGCGGCGGCCTGCTGAAGCCGGACGTGGTGTTCTTCGGCGAGAACGTGCCACGGGAGCGCGTGGATGCGGTGCATGGGCACCTGCAGCAGGCGGATGCGGTGCTGGTGGTGGGCTCCTCGCTGATGGTCTATTCGGGCTTCCGCTTCGTGCAGGCCGCAGCCAAGGCTGGCCTGCCGGTGGCCGCGCTGAACCGTGGCCGCACCCGTGCCGACGACCTGCTGCAGTTCAAGGACGAGCGCGATTGCGCCGAGGCGCTGGCCGGCTGGGTGCGCTGACACATCGGCTGCGCCTTGCCCACGAAACAGCGATCTACCCACACGGTTGATCTATCGGCCGTACAGCGGTGCAATACGCACCCCCTTTGATGCACCCCCCACTGCCGTGAGCCAGCTGTTTTCGCCGATCTCCTTCGGCCCCCTGACCCTGTCCAACCGCATCGTCGTCGCGCCGATGTGCCAGTACTCCGCCGAAGACGGCCGCGCCAGTGACTGGCACGCCATGCATCTGGGCACCCTGGCGCAGTCCGGTGCGGGCCTGTTGATCCTGGAGGCCACTGCGGTCGAAGCGCGCGGCCGCATCAGCTGGGCCGATCTGGGCCTGTGGGATGACGGCACCGAAGCGGCCCTGGCGCAGGTGCTGGCCAGCGTGCGCCGCTGGTCGCCGATGCCATTGGGTGTGCAGCTGGCCCATGCCGGCCGCAAGGCCTCTACGGCGCGCCCGTGGGATGGCGGTGGCCAGCTGCCGGCCGATGATGTCCGCGGCTGGGCCACGGTCGCACCGTCGCCGCTGCCGTTCCATGCCACCGACCCGGCGCCGCAGGAACTGGACGAGGCCGGCATCGCCGAGATCGTTGCCGCCTTCGCCGCCAGCGCGGTGCGCGCCGAGCGGCTGGGCTTCGAGCTGATCGAGATTCACGCCGCACATGGCTACCTGCTGCACCAGTTCCTGTCGCCGCTGAGCAACCGCCGCACCGATGGCTACGGCGGCTCGCTGCCGAACCGCCTGCGGATGCTGGTGGAAGTATTCGACGCGGTGCGTGCCGCGGTGTCGGACAAGGTCGCCGTGGGCGTGCGCATCTCCGCCAGCGACTGGGTGGAGGGTGGCTGGGACATCGTGCAGAGCGAGGCGCTGGCACAGGTACTGGACGCACGTGGCTGCAATTTCCTGCACGTTTCCAGTGGCGGCCTGCACGAGCGCCAGAAGATCAGCGTCGGCCCCGGCTACCAGGTGCCGTTCGCGGCGGCGATCAAGGCCAAGAAGGTGCGCATGCCGGTGATCGCGGTAGGCATGATCACCGAGCCGGAGCAGGCCGAATCGATCCTGCGCCACAACCAGGCCGATGCCATCGCGCTGGCCCGCGGCATCCTGTACGACCCGCGTTGGCCGTGGCACGCCGCTGCTGCGCTGGGTGACAGCGTGGTGCCGGCGCCGCAGTACCTGCGCTGCGAGCCGCGCGATGCACGCGGCGTGTTCAGTCCGCGCTGAGCACTACACCTGCCAGGCCGGCGGCAGGCCGGCCTGCAGGTGCTCGAACAGCGCGCGGATCTTGGCGGTGAAATCGCGGCGGTCGCTGACGCAGAAATAGACGTCCATCGGTTCCGGCTGCCAGTCGCTGCCGCAACCGAACACCGCCTGCAGGCGCCCGTCACGCAGGTACGGCTCGGCCACGAACGCCGCCAGCCGGGTGATGCCGGCTCCGGCAGCGGCCAGTTCGGCCAGCGCATCGATGTCATCGCAGACCATGCTCGGCGGCAGTGCCGCGTCCACGCGTTGCCCCTCTTTCAGCAGGCCCCAGCGCAGTGGCCGGCCGTCGGTGGGGAAGCGGTGCAGCAGGCCGCGATGGGCGGCCAGCTGCGCCGGTTCCAGCGGCGTGCCGTGTGCCTGCAGGTACGCCGGCGATGCGCAGAATACGAACGGAATGCGTGCCAGGGGCCGCGCCACCAGCCCGTCCTCCAGCTGCGCGCCGATGCGGATGCTTGCATCCACCGCCTCGGCACCGTGCTGTACGGCGCGATCGGTCAGGCGCAGCTCCAGTTGCAGCTGCGGGTAGCGCTGCTGCAGTGAGGGCAGCAGCGGTGCCAGCACGTGCCGGCCGAACGCGCTGCTGCTGGCGATGCGCAGGGGCCCGGCCGGTTCCACGTCGCCGGTGACCATGGCCTGCGCGCGTGCCAGATCGGCTTCGAGATGCCGCACCTGTGCCAGGTACACCGTGCCGGCCTCGCTCAGCGCCAGCTGGCGCGTGCTGCGGTTCAGCAGGCGTACGCCCAGGTGGGCTTCCAGACGGTTGATGTTCTGGCCCACGGCGGTGGCGCTGATGCCAAGGGTGCGTGCCGCAGCGGCAATGCTGCCGGTCTCTGCGGTGCGGGTGAAGCTGCGGATGAGCTGCAACAGGTTCATGACCGACCAGCTTGCCATGCGGAAGGCCAAGTATCGCTTGGGTCTGTACCAAGCAGTCGGTTGCATCGGTGACCATCGTCCACCACGCCGCAGTGCTGCCCTACACTCGGGCAATGCGCCCCGATTCCATCCTCACCCTCTCCTGTCCCGACCGCACCGGCATCGTCTACCGCGTGTCGGGCCTGTTGTTCGACCACGGCTGCAACATCCTCGACGCCCAGCAGTTCGGCGATGAGGAGAGCGGTCGCTTCTTCCTGCGCGTGCACTTCGACCGCGATGCGGGCCTGCCGCTGGAGACCGTGCACACCGCCATGGCCACGCTAGCTGCCGGCTTCGGCATGGACTGGCAGCTGCATGACGGGCGCCGCCGGCCACGCCTGCTGGTACTGGTCAGCAAGCAGGGTCATTGCCTGAACGACCTGCTGTTCCGTGCACATAGCGGCCAGCTGAAGGTGGATATCGCCGCGGTGGCATCCAACCATGCGGACTTCGCAGCGCTGGCGGCGTCCTACCAGGTGCCGTTCCACCACCTGCCGGTGAACGCGGACACGCGTGCGGCGCAGGAACAGCAGATCATCGACCTGGTCGAACGCGAGCGCATCGATCTGGTGGTGTTGGCGCGCTATATGCAGATTCTTTCGCCCACGCTGTGCCGTGCGCTGGCGGGCAGGGCAATCAACATCCACCACAGCTTCCTGCCCAGCTTCAAGGGCGCACAGCCGTACCACCAGGCGCACGCACGCGGGGTCAAGATCATCGGCGCCACCGCGCACTACGTCACCGAAGACCTGGACGAAGGTCCGATCATCGAGCAGGACGTGGCCCGCGTGGACCACGCGATGACCCCGAGGGAGCTGGTGCGGCTGGGCAGCGATACCGAATCGCAGGTGCTGGCGCGGGCGGTACGCCGGCACGTGGAGCACCGCATCCTGCTCAACGGGCACCGCACGGTGGTGTTCAGGTAGCGCTGGCGGTTCCCGGGATGGCACGCGGCAACTGCCCGCGATGCGCCCGCTGTTGCTCCAATGGCTTGGGGCAGGTGGAGCGTACGCCATCAATGTGTTCCCTCAGCCCTTTGGGAATGGATGACCACATCGGATCCAGCACGAAATCGACGCCTTCACGCCGGGCGAGCTTCGCGGCCGGCACGAAGTCAGCATCACCCGCCATCAGAATGATCTGGCGGACCTGACGCTTGAGGGCGAGTGACGAGATGTCGATGCCGATGCGCATATCCACGCCTTTCTGCCGCACATTCGGTTGCAGCTCGTCGGCCTGAAGATCGCCGAACGTTCGCTTTCCCTTGAGCAGGTCGTCGAAGGTTCGTGACCCGGTCGTCCACGAACTGAAGTCGGTGAGATGGCCAAGACGCAGGGCGACCTTCCGCTTCTGCTTCAGTGCCTCGTGCAGGTTGGATCTGAACAGCGCCTCGTCGGATCGCGAATAGTCGATGCACAGACCGGAAATCGGGTTGTGCATCTTCTTGCGCAGCGGCGGGCAGTCGTAGAAGAAGATGCGATAGAGATCCCGTCGCTCGCCACTTGCATGCTTCAGATGGGCGATGGCCCATCGGTGGGCGACCTCGGCGGCGCGTTGGGCGTTGTAAGCGTTGTGGGGCTCGATGCGGCGAAAGCGCTTGATGAAGTAGCCGCCATCAATGAGAACTGCCGTCGGCATACCTTTGCCCTCCTGGCGTCATCCAATGAAAAGCCCTCGGTTCGGCCGTCCCGCGATCTGTTGGGGGGCGTACTTGGAGGGCTGGATGGCGCGATTCTGCAGGTTGCGAATCAGGCACACAAGCGGCAGAGGCGACATGCTGCTTACAGGATCGCAATCCTCGCCTTCGCCAGGGCCTCGCGCACCATGCCGTCGTTGGCATCGGTCACCGGGCGGGTCAGCTCCCACAGGAACTTCACCCGGAAGCCGGACTTCACCGCGTCCTGCGCGCTCCACAGCACACAGTAATCGCGTGCCAACCCGCACACGTGCACCTCGCGGATTCCACGTTCGTGCAGCCAGCCGGCCAGTCCGGTCGCCGGGCGCGTGCCGTCGGGGCCGTGGTTTTCGCGGAAGGCGCTGTACGAATCCACCTGCTGGCGGGTGCCCTTGCGCAGGATCAGGTCGGCCACGGTCCAGTCCACGCCCGGGTGCAGTGCTGCGCCCGCGCTGCCCTGCACGCAGTGGTCCGGCCACAGGGTCTGCGGCTGTGCGTGCAGCAGGATCGCTTCAAAGGGTAGATGCCCCGGATGCTGGCTGGCAAACGAGGCATGGTCGGCCGGGTGCCAGTCCTGGGTTGCGACCACGGTGCGGTAGCGGCGCTCGGCCAGCAGTGCCGTGATCGGCGCCACCAGCGCATCGCCCTCTTCGCAGGCGAGGGCGCCACCGGGCATGAAGTCCGGCTGCAGGTCGATCACCAGCAGGGCGACGTCAGCGGGCAGGGCGGTCATGGCAGGTCCGGCACAACGGAAGAAGGGCGACCAGCGTGGCCGCCCCTCGCGCGCACGTCAATCGCTGCTGGCGGCGTCGTTGTCCTGCCCGTAATACAGCAGGCCGATCTTGATGCGCTCGCGGCCGTTCTCACGACGGTGGCGGTTGGCATCGCGCAGCGAATACACGCAGCCACAGTATTCCTGCTGGTAGAACTGCTCGCGTTTGCTGATCTCGACCATGCGGCTGGCACCACCACCCTTGCGCCAGTTGTAGTCCCAGTACTGCAGGCCTTCGTAATGCGAGGCGGCGCGCACGCCGCAGTCGTTGATCTGCGCCATGTTCTTCCAGCGCGAGATGCCCAGCGAGGAGCTGATGGTGTCGTAGCCGTGTTCGTGTGCGTACAGCGCGGTGCGCTCGAAGCGCATGTCGAAGCACATCGTGCAGCGGATGCCGCGCTCGGGTTCATTCTCCATGCCACGCGCACGGCTGAACCAGTTGTCGGTGTCGTAGTCGCAGTCGATGAAGGGAATGTTGTGCTGCTCGGCGAAGCGGATGTTCTCCTGCTTGCGCAGCTCGTACTCCTTCACCGGGTGGATGTTGGGGTTGTAGAAGAAGATCGCGTAGTCGATCCCGGAGGCGGTGATCGCCTCCATCACTTCGCCCGAGCATGGCGCGCAGCACGAGTGCAGCAGCAGGCGCTGGCCGTTGTCGGGAAGGGTCAGGGTGGGGCGTTGGAGCTCGGTCATCGTCGGGTGCATCTGGGCGTGGGCAGCAGCGGGTCTGGCCGGAAACCGTGAACAGGACGCGCGCGGCCACGCCACCTGCACGCGCAGGACGACGATGGCCCCGGCAACCTCCCCGCGGAGATTCCAGGTCGAGTCAGGGGACGGTCGAGTCCCCCGGCCGGGGCCGGTATTCGGGCTGATGGACACGGGCCGCAGCCCACCTACTACCTGCCGCTTCCCAGGCGCGAGCCCAGTGCTGTTGGCAGGATTCGTTTCCATTCACCGCTGCGGGGCAGCTCCGGAATGGGCGCGCGAGGCGCCTTCACCGGATTCCCGTTTAAATCCCTGCCACCATCCAGCCATGGCAGGGATACCTTCGGCGCGCCCACGGTGGACGCGTTGGCGGCGCCGGTCAAGGCCCAGGGGGCGGATCCCGTTGCCCGCAACGGGCTCTGACCCCCAGCGGGATCCGCGCCATGCGTGGATGGGTCCTCAACGCTGGGTAGCGGCCCGGGCGCGGATGTCATCCAGCCGCTGGTCATGCAGCAGGCGGCCGTTCTCCCACACGGTCACCATCGCGTCCTCGAAGCCGACCGGCAGGGTGTCATCGCCATCGGCCGGCAGCGGCAGCGTGTGCAGGCTGCCGTCGTCCAAGCGGCGCAGCAGGCGCATACGGCCGCGCTTGCTGGTCTTGCCGGCATCGGTGACCGGATCCTTGTAGACGTCGATCCAGTCACCGTCCACCCGCGCGGCCGAGCACTTCAGGGCGAACTTCTGCGTATCACGGTCCAGCCGCTGCAGCAGGGCGCCGCCCATGCCGAAGGCCACGTTGTCGGCCGAGTAGCCATCATCGGTGGTGCGCTGCAGGATCGCGTGGATCGTGTCCGGGTTGATGCCATCGCCCTGGATGACACGGACGTGGTTGAGCACCTTGTAGCCCTTGCCGTTGATCGTGTGACCGAACGCGGCATCCAGCCGCAGCAGGCTCTCGGCGACCACCTCGACCGGATCGCCCGAATCCGGGCGGATGACCAGGGTGGCGCCGGAAGCGATCACTTCTTCGCGCAGGGTGGTACCCCAGTGTTCGCTGATGGCACGGTAGATGTCATAGCTGTCCGACACCACCGCTACGATCGCACCGGGCGTGCCGAACTGGCGCAGCATGTTGCGGTACGCATCCACTTCGCGCTCGCGGCCCCAGCTGGTGATGGTGCTGTGCTCGGCGGCCGGAATCGAATAGCCCGCCATCGGCGCGTGGTAATGCGCACGTGCAAGGCACAGCGCCGATACCGTATCGGTGCCGAGGAAGTTGACCAGGTGCGCAGCACCACCCAGTGCGGCAGATTCCAGGCTGGAGACGCCACGTGCGCCGAAGTCGTGCAGCTTGAACGGCAGCTGCCCCTGCGGGTCATCGCTGGTCTGCTGCAGGAACGCGGCGATGGTCTGCCGCGCATGCCAACTGATGGTCGCCACGGTGACCGGGTACCACACGCGCAGCAGCAGGGTTTCCAGGTAGGACGGCACCCAGAAGGCGGCGGGGTCGGTCGACTCGATGGTCATCAGCGCCTGCTGCGTGGGCACCACGCTGCCCTCGGGTACGGCGCGGATGCGTACCGGCAGATGGCCGCCGAGACGGTCGACGATATCGCGCCAGCCGGCTTCGTTGAACGGTTCGCCATGCGCGGCGAACAGCGCTGCGGCGTCGTCGATGTCGGCGTGGGTGACCGGCCGTGCCAGGGCATCCTTGAGGATCGCCTGCAGGCCGAAGAACACCGTGCGATCGTGCAGGCCGCCGCGTGATTCCACGTAGAAGAACGTGGCGTCGGTACCCGGCGGGTACTGCAGCCAGTGGCTGGCCTTGTAGCTGTCGGTGTTGAGGAGAAGGTTATCGAGGTAATGCATGACGGAAGCTCCTTCGCGTCGAGTGGCACCGGCGGTCTGTCCGCCGGTGGGGAAAACGGGTTCTGCAGGGCCCGGTCGGATCAGCCCCGGCCCAGGAAGTACTCCAGGATGTGCAGGTGGTCTTCAAACAGCTGCGGGCCCATGTCCAGCGCCTCGCTGACCGGAATCCAGCGCGCCTTGTCGGCGTCGTCGCCACCGCGCACCGGCGGCAGTTCGCCAGCGGGGAATTCGAAGTGGAAGGCATGGGTGATGGTGCGGCCGCGCTGGCTGCGCTCGGGGTGGTCGAACACCTGCTGGCCCTTCAGCGAGCCTTTCAGCACCGGCAGTGGAATCTTCAGCCGGGTTTCCTCGCGCAGTTCGCGCAGGCAGCTGTCGAGCAGGCTCTGTTCCTGGCCGACGAAGCCGCCGGGCAGCGCCCACAGGCCCTTGCCCGGTGCCGAACGACGGCGGACCAGCAGTACGTGGCCCGAGTGCACCACCACCGCATCGGTGGTGACGAAGGTCGGTGCGTATGGCGCATCCTTCCAGGCGGCCTTGTACTGCTCGATGAAACGGTACTCGGCCACCAGCTGGGCGTAGGCCGGCGAGCTTCTGCGGAACGCCTCGAGCATGTCGTACACCGGTGCCGGTACATTGCCGCGCAGCATCAGCAGTGCACCGTGGAAGTCCACGTCGCCGGCTTCGAACAGGTAACGACGCAGCTCGGTGGCCGACAACGTTGCGGTGTGCTGCACGTCGACCAGCGGCCATTGCGGGAATTCCCGCAGGTAGTAGCTGGAAGCATCCTTGTCCATGCCGATCAGGCCGACCTTCACATCGGATGCGGCGCCATCGCTGCGCAGCGCTTCGGCCACATGGCGCTGCACGCTGGCGATCCACTGTGCTTCGTTGTACAGGTGGTCACTCAGTGGCTGGATCAGCAGGCGATCGGCGTTGCCATCGAGGGCGGCCTGGATCATCACGGCGCGTTCGGCCACGGTCCATGGATTGCGCAGGCTGCGGGGGGTATCGGCAGAGCCGACCAGGAAGATCAGCTTGCGGGCCCTGCTCAGGGCAAGGCGGGCAACGGCGGCATGGCCGTTGTGGAAGGGCTCGAAACGCCCGATGAAGACGAGATAGTCGAATTCCATGAGAATCCCTCATGTCGTTGTGGCAGCGAAGGGTCTGTCCCTTGGCTTGCTGCAGATGCTACGCCTTCGGTGCCGCCGGTCAAGTATCCGCCAGTGGTGTCAGACAGCTGCCAGCACGGCATGGCGGCTGCCTGCCGGCGACGTGCCTGCACAACTGCGGCGGTGGTCTCAGGCAGTGAGAGGGCGCCACGTCATACTGCATTCCTGGCGTTGGACGGGAATCTTTCACACGTTCCCGTGCCCGACGTCCAGGCGCTATGGCAATGACAGGCAGGTCTCACCGGTCCAGGGATGGCAATACGCGCTGCGGCGCGCCGTTGGCAAGCGGGGGAAGGGTAGTGGCAGACAAGTACTGCGATCTGGTCATGAAAGGCGGCATCACCAGCGGCATCGTGTATCCCAACGCGGTGCTCGCACTGGCCCGCGAATACCGTTTCAAGAGCATCGGTGGTACCTCGGCCGGTGCGATCGCCGCTGCCGTGGCCGCCGCTGCGGCATACGGCGACCGCCGCCAGCAACTGGGCGAACACCTGCCGGGCGATGCGGGATATGGCGGCCTGTCGGCGGTGTCGGCACAGCTGTCGCGGCGTGGATTCATCTACAGCCTGTTCCAGCCGGCCGCTGGCGCGCGCGCTGCGTATCGGCTGCTGGTGGTGCTGACCGGCAACGCCGGCTGGCCGCGCAAGCTGCTGTGCCTGGCCATCGCGGTGTTCCAGATCGCGCCGCTGGAAGTGCTGGTGTCGCTGGCACTGCTGCTCGGCCTGGGCTGGTGGGGCGGTGGCTGGAGCGGCGTGGCGGCAACCCTGCTGCCGTCGCTGTTGTGTGCCTATGGTGCAGGTGTAGCCGGGGCGGCGCTGCGCGTGGCACGGGTGGCGCGACGCAACCTGCTGGGGCTGTGCAGTGGACTGAGCCGGGACGCAGGCACGCCGGCGCTGACCGAGTGGCTGCATGAAAGCCTGCAGCAGTTGTCAGGCAAACCGATGGATGCACCGCTGACCTTCGCCGATCTGCACGACGCGCCGCGTTATGCGGGCGAGCCGGACAGCCCGCATGCGATCACGCTGCAGATGATCACCACCTGCGTGTCGCACAATGAACCGCGTACCTTGCCGCTGGGCGGCGCGCAGTTCTGGTTCCTGCGCGAGGAATTCGAGCAGCTGTTCCCGGCCAGCGTGGTGCAGTGGATGGTCGACCGCGCCGGCCCACCGCGTGAAGTTGAAGGCCGCAACTACTACCATCTGCCGCAGGGCGCGTCGCTGCCGGTACTGGTGGCCACGCGCATGAGCCTCAGCTTCCCGCTGCTGATCAGCGCGGTGCCGCTGCATGAGCCCTCGCGTCGCGAGCGTCGCTGCGAGCCGACATCGACGGCTGGAGGCGAGGCCGGGCACAACGTGGCCGACAGCATGGAAGGCCTGACCAGTGCAGGCCAGGCCTGCGGTCCGGTGATCACCGCGTTCCGGGTGTGCTGGTTCTCCGATGGCGGCATCAGCAGCAACTTCCCGATCCACCTGTTCGATGCGGCGCTGCCGCGCTGGCCGACCTTCGCCATCAACCTGGTTTACCCGCAACGCCCCGAGCCGGTGGTGCGCGAGAGCGACAGCCGCCAGGCGCTGGAACGCTCGGTGTTCCTGCCCACGGAGAACCGCCATGGATGGCAGCGGCATTACCAGTCCATTGCCACGCCGTTGGCGGCCGGCGAACTGGGCCGTTTCCTGTTTGCGGTGGTGGCCACCATGCAGAACTGGCGCGACCTGCTGCAGGCGCGTGCGCCCGGTTATCGCGATCGCATCGTGCATGTGAGCCTGCAGGGCGACGAGGGCGGCATGAACCTGGACATGCCGCAGGAGGTGCTGACCCGCATCGCCGACAAGGGCAGCCTGGCCGGCGCACGCTTCTGTTCGTTCTCGTTCGAGAACCATTACTGGATCCGGTGGCGCAACCTGGCCTCGGCCTACCAGCGCTACACGCTGGAGATTTCGCGCACCGACGATCCGGCGCAGCAGGTGCTGGCCTATCGCGCGGCCTATGCGATGGTGGCCACCGGCACGCCGCCACCGCCGTCCTACAAGCTGGGCTCGGAAGACAAGCGGCTGGCATCGCAGCAGCTGTGGGGGTTGATGGTGGAGCAGGGCCGCAGTTGGGATGATCTTGGCCCCGACCTCACCGACGGCTCGCCACGGCCGTTGCCGCAGATGAAGGTGACGCCGATCTATTGATCGCTGTCCGGTAGCGCCGGGCCATGCCCCGCGGCCCGACGGGCCCGCGCGCCGGGCCGGCCCGGGCCCCCCCCGCCGCCGA
>NZ_JBSPUD010000006.1:5000-137945 GCF_056861525.1 Stenotrophomonas sp. 82F1 | reverse complement strand
GGGCCCGCCCGGGGGGTTTGTCGCGCGGCGCCGCGCGCGGGTCTGGCCCCGCCGCTACCGTCTATCGCCACGCCTCGACCACCGCATCGCCCCGCAATGGCGCGTACAACGGCAAGGCCAACTCCTGCTTCACCCATTCCGGGTTGAGCGCGCGCAATCCCGCCAGGTATTCGCGGGCCAATGCGGTTTCGCCGTGTGACATCGCCAACCGCGCGGCACGCGCCCATGTGCGGTCCCAGCCATGCGCGAGCGCCAGCGATGTGGCCAGCGATGCGCGCGCAGCCGCAACATCGCCGCGTTCCCACTGCTGTTCGGCGCGGATGATCGCGTCATTTGAAAGCCGCATGTCGTACAGCTCGCGCAATCGCGCTACGGCGCGCGGGTCGGCATCCACGCGCAGGTCGGTGTCCTGCCAGTCGCCGCCCGGCGTGCGCACCAGCAGCGCCGCCGACCATTGCCCGCTGCGTTGCCCGCCTGCCGCTTGTCCTGCTTCCAGCGCGGCCAACAGCCGCGCGGCAAGCTCGCCGTGGGTGGCCGCAAACGCGCGTTGCATCGCCGCAAGTACCTCCGGCCCGGCCAGTCCGTTGCCTTGCACGCTCACCTGGCCCTCGCCAACGGCACCCGCCCAATCGGCCTGCTGTGCGGTGGCGCCGGTGTACTGCGCGTTGCCGCCACGCGCACTGACCAGCCCGACCTGCCGCTCGGCGATGGTGGTGCCATCGAAGTCACCATCCTGGTCCAGCAGCTGCTTGAGTACCTGCCCCGGCGTGCGGCCTTCGGCCAGCAGCGCCAGCCCCTTCGAGCCGTAGGTCGGGTTGGTTTCGAACTGGCTGGCGACCGCGCCGACCTTCGCCTGCGCCCACGGCACGCCGACACCGCCGACGGCGAGGTTGTGGGTGGCGACGGCCACCCCGCAGTCGCCGGCGTCATTGCAGGCGGCAATGGAGAACGTGGCCCATGCCGGCGCAGCGACGGCAGCGAGCAGCAGGGCGAGGCAGGGGCGCAGCAGGGACATGGCGGTCTCCGGGGCGGGCATCCCCAGTGGGATGCAGCCTACGCGCGGAAGGTTTAGTAGATCCACGCCATGCGTGGATGAATCTCCATCGAAATCGAATAGTCGACAATTCATCGAAGCGCATCCACGCATGGCGTGGATCTACCGTGTCGACCAAGGTCGACACCCACCAACAGCGGCGGGACCCACCCCGCCATCCCACGGAATGCCCGCTGTTGCTTCTGCTGTTGCCTTGGATTGAAGCAGGTGCAGGGCGCAGCCCTGCCGAACCCCCTACCTTCCCGGCAACTGGGTAAACGCACGCTGCATGCAGTCCTCGCGCGGGCACACCCGGCAGCCCGGCCCGATCGACACCGAATTGCCCGGGCTCTGCACGTCCAGCCCCAGCGAATACACCAGCCTGTCCGCATGCTGCAGGTCACAGCCCAGTGCCACCGCGAAGGTCTTGCGTGGCTGGCCGTGGCCCACCGGGCCGCTGCTGACCTGCCGTGCCAGCCAGAAATGACGGCGGCCATCAGGCATGCGCGCGGTCTGGGTGAGGATGCGTCCGGGCTGGTTGAACGCCTCGTAGACAATCCACAACGGGCATGAACCGCCCACCTGCGAGAAGTGGAAATCGGTGGCCGAGTGGCGCTTGGAGACATTGCCGGCGCGGTCCACGCGGATGAAGAAGAATGGCAGGCCGGGTGCGCTGCGGCGTGCCAGCGTACTCAAGCGATGGCAGACCGCCTCGAATCCCACGCCGAACTGGTGCGCCAGCAGCTCGATGTCATAGCTGCTGGCTTCGGCCGCGCGCAGGAAGCGCATGTACGGCATCACCAGAGCGCCGGCGAAATAGTTGGACAGGCCGATGCGCGCCTGCGCGATGCGGGCCTCGTCGCTGAAGCCGGTGCGCGCGATCACCGCATCGATCTGCGGCAGGTAGCCGCGCAGCGCCAGCTCGACCGCCATCTGGAACGCCTGCTGGCCCGGCTCCAGGTAATCGGGCAGCCACAACGTACGGCTGCCGGCATCGTACTGGCGCTTCTCGCGGCCGGCCTGCAGCGCGGCCACTTCCACCAGCACCCCGTGGCGATCGGCCAGCAACTGGCGCAGCCGGGGTGCCACGTGTCCCGGCGCCAGCCCCCATTCGGCGAACAGCTGCTCGGCCAGTTCATCCAGTTCGGGGATGTGGTTGTGCATCCGGTTGAAGAACTCGCGCACCTGGTCACCGGCCGGCAGCGTGCTGCCTGCGCCCGGCTCGCCCAATTGGAATTCCAGAGCGGCGGCATGCTCGCGCAATGCCAGGTGGCGGCGGTGCAGGTCCAGCAGCGCGCGGCTGACCTGCGGCAGGTTGCCGGCCAGCGCCCGCAGTTCGGTGGCGCTGACGTCGGCCAGGCCGAGGTCGCGCAGGGTTTCGCCCAGCGACTCCTGCAGCGCGGCGGGCTCATTGTCGTCGAACAGGGTGGAAACATCGCCCAACACCTCGCCCAGCTTCTTCTGCACCGCCGGCGTCAGCGGGCGCTTGTTGCGCTCGATCTGGTTCAGGTAGCTGGCCGACAGCCCCAGTGCGCGGGCAAGGTCGGCCTGGCTGTAGCCGCGCTGCTCGCGCAGGCGCAGCAGACGCAGACCAAGTTGGCGCTGGGGGGCTGAATAATTCACAGAATTAACAGGAATCGTGGCGGGCATTGGCCAGATTAAGCGGATTCAGGCCGGAAATCGAGGCGGGTGCTGTGAATAATGCCAAGCATCTTTCGCACCCCGTGGATTGTCGTCATGACTGTTGCAGCGCCCCGTATCCGCATGCTGATCGATGGCCAGTTCGTTGAATCGGCCACCTCCCACTGGCAGGACGTGATCAATCCGGCCACCCAGGACGTGCTGGCCCAGGTGCCGTTCGCCACCACGGGTGAAGTCGACGCTGCCGTGGCCGCCGCCAAGGAAGCCTTCAAGACCTGGCGCAAGACCCCGATCGGTACCCGCGCGCGCATCTTCCTGAAGTACCAGCAGCTGATCCGCGAAAACATGAGCGAGCTGGCGCACATCCTCACCGCCGAACAGGGCAAGACCCTGCCGGACGCCGAAGGCGATGTGTTCCGCGGCCTGGAAGTGGTCGAGCATGCGGCCGCCATCGGCAACCTGCAGCTGGGCGAACTGGCCAACAACGTGGCCAATGGCGTTGACACCTACAGCATCATGCAGCCGCTGGGCGTGTGCGCAGGCATCACCCCGTTCAACTTCCCGGCGATGATCCCGCTGTGGATGTTCCCGATGGCCATTGCCACCGGCAACACCTTCATCCTCAAGCCGTCCGAGCAGGACCCGATGGTCACCATGCGCCTGGTCGAGCTTGCCCTGGAAGCGGGCATCCCGAAGGGCGTGCTGAACGTCGTCCACGGTGGCGAGGAAGTGGTCAACGCCATCTGCGACCACCCGGACATCAAGGCCGTTTCGTTTGTGGGTTCCACCCGCGTCGGCACCCACGTGTACAACCGCGCCTCGCTGGCCGGCAAGCGCGTGCAGTGCATGATGGGCGCCAAGAACCACGCCGTGGTGCTGCCGGACGCCAACAAGGAGCAGACCCTCAACGCGATGGTCGGCGCTGCCTTCGGTGCGGCCGGCCAGCGCTGCATGGCCGCCTCCACCCTGGTGCTGGTCGGCGAAGCGCGCGGTTGGGTGCAGGACCTGGTCGAAAAGGCCAAGACCCTGAAGGTCAGCGGTGGCACGGTCGCCGGCACCGACGTCGGCCCGGTCATTTCCTGCAGCGCTCGCGATCGCGTCGAAGGCCTGATCGCCTCGGGTGTGGAGCAGGGCGCCAAGCTGGTGCTCGATGGCCGCAAGCCGCAGGTCGATGGTTTCGAGAAGGGCAACTTCGTCGGCCCGACCATCTTTGCCGGTGTCACCACCGACATGCGCATCTACCAGGAAGAAATCTTCGGGCCGGTGCTGGTCATCCTCGAAGCGGAAACGCTGGATGAGGCCATCGCCATGGTCAACAGCAACCCGAATGGCAACGGCACCGCACTGTTCACCCAGTCCGGCGCCGCCGCACGTCGCTTCCAGGAAGACATCGACGTCGGCCAGGTCGGCATCAACGTGCCGATTCCGGTGCCGGTGCCGCTGTTCTCGTTCACCGGTTCGCGCGCTTCCAAGCTGGGCGACCTGGGCCCGTACGGCAAACAGGTGGTGCTGTTCTACACGCAGACCAAGACCGTCACCGCGCGCTGGTTCGACGACGAGACGCTGAGCCACGGCGTCAACACCACGATCAGCCTGAAGTAACAGCAGGAAGCAGCCATGAGCCACTCGATGACGACGGAACAGGAAGAAGCGCAGCAGGCGTACCGCGAAGCGGCGCGTGACTTCGCACAGGCCGAACTGGCGCCGCACGCCGCGCGATGGGATGCGGAGGGCATCTTTCCGCGCGAGGCGATCGCCAAGGCCGGTGAACTGGGCTTCTGCGGTCTGTACATGGACCCGGAAGTGGGCGGCAGCGGCCTGAGCCGACTGGACGCCGCCGTCGTCATCGAGGAGCTCGCCAACGTCGACCCGTCGACCGCGGCCTACATCAGCATCCACAACATGGCCTCGTGGATGGTGTCCAAGTGGGGCCAGCCGGCGCTGCGCGACGCCTGGGGCAATGACCTGTCTTCGGGCAGCAAGCTGGCCTCGTACTGCCTGACCGAGCCGGGTGCTGGTTCGGATGCGGCCTCGCTGAAGACCAGCGCCGTGCGCGATGGCGATTTCTATGTGTTGAATGGCGCCAAGGCCTTCATTTCCGGCGCCGGCGCCACCGAACTGCTGGTGGTGATGGCGCGTACCGGCGGTGCCGGTGCAGGCGGAGTCAGCGCGATTGCGGTGCCGGCCGACCTGCCGGGCATCAGCTACGGCCGCAAGGAAGAGAAGATGGGCTGGAACAGCCAGCCCACCCGCGGCATCACCTTCGAAAACGTCCGCGTGCCGGTCAGCCACCTTCTGGGAGAGGAAGGTGGCGGCTTCAAGCTGGCGATGAAGGGGCTCGATGGCGGCCGCATCAACATCGCCGCCTGCTCGCTGGGTGCTGCGCAGGGTGCGCTGGATGCCGCGCGCCGCTACATGGGCGAGCGCCGCCAGTTCGGCAAGGCGTTGTCCGAATTCCAGGCACTGCAGTTCAAGCTGGCCGACATGGCCATCGAACTGGTCGCGGCGCGGCAGATGGTGCATACCGCTGCACGCAAGCTCGATGCCGGGGCCAGCGATGCCAACGTGTGGTGCGCGATGGCCAAGCGTTTCGCCACCGATGCCGGCTTCAACATCTGCAATGAAGCCCTGCAGATTCACGGTGGCTACGGCTACATCCGCGAATATCCGATCGAGCGCCTGCTGCGCGACAGCCGCGTGCACCAGATCCTGGAAGGCACCAACGAGATCATGCGGGTGATCGTTGCCCGTCACCTGCTCAATACTGAAGAGGAACTGCGATGAAGGATTGGCGTACCCAGGAGCACGTGGGCCTGAAGGTCGAGGCCGATGGCCACACCGCCGTGGTCACCCTGCACAACCCGCCGGCGCATACCTGGACCGTGCACAGCCTGTCGGCGCTGCGCGACCTGGTGGGCGCGCTCAACGCAGACCGCGACATCTACGCGCTGGTGATCACCGGTGACGGCGAGAAGTTCTTCTCCGCGGGTGCCGACCTCAACCAGTTCGCCTCCGGCGACAAGGCTGCGGCACGCGAAGCCGCGCGCCGTTTCGGTGAAGCCTTCGAGGCGCTGTCCGCGTTCCGTGGCGTGTCGATCGCTGCGATCAACGGCTACGCCATGGGCGGCGGCCTGGAATGCGCGCTGGCCTGCGATCTGCGCATCATCGAAGACCACGCCCAGGTCGCGCTGCCGGAGGCCACCGTTGGCCTGCTGCCGTGCGCCGGTGGCACCCAGAACCTGCCGCGCCTGGTGGGCGAGGGCTGGGCCAAGCGCATGATCCTGCTCGGCGAGCGCATCAACGCCGAGACGGCGGTGCGGATTGGTCTTGCCGAAGAGAAGGTCGGCAAGGGCGAATCCAAGGCACTGGCACTGGAATGGGCGAAGAAGGCCGGCAAGCAGAGCCCGACCAGCATCGCCGCCTGCAAGACCCTGGTGCAGTCCACCCGCACCGGTACCCATGCCTCGGCGCTGGTGGCCGAGCGCGAGGCCTTCGTCGATCTGTTCGACACCGCCGATCAGGTCGAGGGCGTGAGTGCCTTCCTTGAAAAGCGCGCCGCGCAGTGGAAGAACGCATGACCGCGGTCGACCCGAACGCTGCCGAAGCACCGGTACTGTTCGAAGAGCGCGCCGCTGGCAACGGCGCGCGTATCGGCATCGCCACGCTCAACGCGCCGCGTACGCTCAATGGATTCTCGCTGCCGATGGCGCACCTGCTGCTGACGCAGCTCAACGCGTGGGCCGACGATGACGGCATCGCCTTGGTGGTGCTGCAGGGTGCCGGTGAGAAGGCGTTCTGCGCCGGCGGCGACCTGCACAGCCTTTACAAGGCGATGGTTGCTTTCCGCGAGGCCGGCCACACGGACATCCGCGAGAACGACTACGCCGCCGAGTTCTTCGACGTCGAGTACCGCGTCGACTACCTGATCCATACCTACGCCAAGCCGATCCTGTGCTGGGGCCATGGCATCGTGATGGGCGGCGGCATCGGTCTGATGTCCGGCGCCAGCCATCGCGTGGTCAGCGAGCGCTCCAAGCTGGCCTTCCCGGAAATCACGGTCGGCCTGTTCCCTGACGTGGGTGGCAGCTGGCTGCTGCCGCGTGTGCCGGGTAGCGGTGGCCTGTTCCTGGCCCTGACCGGTGCGCTGCTCAACCCCGGCGATGCGATCTATGCCGGCCTCGCTGACGTGCACGTGGCCGAAGAGCGCCGCAGCGCGGTGTTCGATGCGCTGCTGCAGGTGGCGTGGTCGGCCGATGCCGCACGCAACCATGAACGGTTGTCGCAGCTGCTGCTGTCGTTCGCCAGCGACGCGGCTACCGGCCCGCTGCTGGCCAATGCCGCGCAAGTCGATGCGCTGTGCGAAGGCGATGATCTCGCCGCCATCGTCGAACGCATCAGCACCCTGCAGACCGATGATGCCTGGCTGCAGGCCGCACAGAAGACGCTGGCCGCCGGTGCGCCGGGTTCGGCACGGCTGGCCTTCGAACTGCAGCGCCGCAGCGCCGGCCAGGATCTGGCCAGCGTGTACCGGCTGGAATACATCACGGCGCTGCATTGCGCCGCGCATGGCGATTTCGCCGAAGGCATCCGCGCGCTGCTGATCGACAAGGACCGCACTCCATCGTGGAACCCGGCCACACTGGTCGAGGCCAACCGCGCATGGGCCGATACGTTCTTTGCTTCTCCCTGGGCCGACGCCGCGCATCCGCTGGCCGACCTGGGCACCCCTGTCGTCGAAAGGAGCCTTGCATGAGCCGCATTGCATTCATTGGGTTGGGCAACATGGGTGGCCCGATGGCCGCCAATCTGGTCAAGAACGGCCACACCGTGCGCGTGTTCGATCTGGTGCCGGCCGCTGTACAGGCCGCCGTCGATGCAGGCGCCAGCGCAGCGCCGTCGGCACGCGAGACGCTTGCCGACGCCGAGGTGGTGATCTCGATGCTGCCGGCCAGCCGCCACGTCGAAGGTGTGTACCTGGGCGATGACGGCATCCTTGCCGCGATTCCCTCCGGTGCGCTGGTCATCGACTGCAGCACGATCGCCCCCGCCAGCGCGCGCAAGGTCTCCGAAGCGGCCGCCGCACGAGGCCTGCAGATGATCGACGCACCGGTGTCCGGCGGTACTGCCGGCGCACAGGCCGGCACGCTGACCTTCATCGTCGGTGGTGAAGAGGACGCGCTGGAACGCGCCCGCCCGGTGCTGCAGGCGATGGGCAAGAACATCTTCCATGTGGGTGCCAGCGGCGCCGGCCAGGTTGCCAAGCTGTGCAACAACATGGCGCTGGGCGTGATCATGGCCGTCACCGGCGAAGCCATCGCGCTTGGCGTGGCGCACGGGTTGGACCCGAAGGTGCTGTCGCAGATGATGGCGGTCAGCACCGGCCGCAGCTGGGCCACCGAAGTGTGCAACCCGTGGCCGGGCGTGCTGGAAAACGCACCGGCTTCGCGCGGCTACAGCGGCGGCTTCGGCAGTGACCTGATGCTGAAGGACATGGGCCTGGCGGTGGAAGCGGCGATGAGCGTCGGCGCCTCGATTCCGCTGGGTGAAGTGGCCCGCAATTTGTACTCGATGAACCACCAGGCCGGTCGCGGCAAGCTGGATTTCTCCAGCGTCGTGCAGCTGATCACCAGCGAGAAATAGGGCTTGGACGTGTAGAGCCGAGCCCATGCTCGGCTGCCTTTCCAGCGCGCATCGCGGCGCCGGATGGATCAGCCGAGCATGGGCTCGGCTCTACGCAAGCGAATGCGCCCCCGGCCACGTGCCGGGGGGCCACCCGAGGTGGGATGGGCGGATGCACGGTTTCGACCGGCATCCGCCCATTTTTTTGGGTCGGATCCCTTTCGCAACGCGAAAGGGCTCTGACCCCAGACACACCGCAACGGGGTCAGAGCCCTCTGCCTATGGCAAAGAGATCCGACCCCTCGTTGCATCAGGCAACGATCAGCGTCACGTCGATGTTGCCGCGGGTAGCGTTGGAGTACGGGCAGACGATGTGCGCCTTCTGCACCAGCTCTTCCACCTGCTCGCGCGGCACGCCCGGCACGTTGATGGTCAGTTCGGCTTCGATGCCGAAACCGGTCGGGATCTGGCCGATGCCAACCTTGCCGGTCACTGTGGTGTCGGCCGGCAGTGCGACCTTGGCCTGGCCGGCGACGAACTTCAGTGCACCGAGGAAGCAGGCCGAATAGCCTGCAGCGAACAGCTGTTCCGGATTGGTACCCGGGCCGCCAGCGCCGCCCAGCTCGCGCGGGGTCGACAGCTGGATGTCCAGCACGTTGTCGGAGGACACGGAACGGCCTTCACGGCCGCCGGTGGAGGTGGCCTGGGCGGTGTACAGAACCTTTTCGATGGACATCGGGATGCTCCTGGTCAGTGGGTGGGTAATGCGTTGGAGCCTACTTTGCCCGGATTCTGCACACGTTGGGTTACAACACGTCTGAAAAACTTGATTGAACGTCCTGTCGGCCTAGATCGTCCATTCCCGGTCAGTGGTGAACATGATGGTCAGCCAGCGGTCCGGTGATGATTCGCCCAGCGCATCACCGATTTCGTCGCGCAGGTGGTCCCACTCCAGCAGGGGCCGCGGCGGGTCGTCCTCGCGCACCACGAAGAACAGCTCGATCTGTTCGCCACGGCCGACCTGGGCCACGTAGCTGCGGTGTTCGACGAAGCCGTGCTTTGCAACGATTCCCCGCGCCACCGCATCGACGTGCGCCTGCAGTTCCGGCGGCGTGACCAGCAGGATGCCGGCCAGTGCGCGCCGCACCGTGCCCAGCGGCGCGATCATCACCAGCACGCAGACGAACGCCAGGATGGCCGGATCGATGTACGGTCCGACCCATGCCCATGACGTGCCGTGGACCAGCACACCGCCGAGGAAGGCCGCCAGGTAGCAGGCTGACATGCTCGCAGCGATCGCCCAGTTCTTCGCATCCAGTGCGATGAACTCCGAGCCGATGCGCCGGTTGGCACGCAGCACGAACCAGGCCAGCGCGCTCTCGGCCACGATCGACAGCGCCGCGAAGATGATTGCGGGACCAAGCGCGATCTGCCGCCCACCCGACATCAGCGCATCGACCGCGTTGACCAGCGCGTACAACGCCGCACCGATCATCAACGTGCCGCTTACTCCCAGCACGATCGGTTCCAGGTGCCAGAACCCCATGGTGAAGCGCTGGTTGAGGCGCGACTGCAGGGCGTCGGTCTGGGTGGACAGCGCGATCAGCCGTGCGACCAGCAGCGACAGCCAGGTCATCACCACGTCGATCAGTCCGTAGATGCCATCGAAGATGATCAGCGAAGAGTTGGCCAGCAGGCCGAACACCACCGCCGCTGCAGCCAACAGCAGCGAGCCGACGATGGACAGGCGCAGCACGCCTTGTTCGGTGCGTGTATCGAAGTAGCGGGGCGGGGCCGTGACCATGCAGCATTGTAGAGCGGAGCCACGCTCCGCTGCCTTTCACGCAGTCTGGCCTACCTCCGGGTCATCGGCTGCAGTAAACTCCGCCCCCTCCACGCTTTCCGACGACGCACTGCAGTGATCACGCCACCCTGACCCTTGCCGCCCATCGGCAGCCGGCCCATCCGGCTCAGGAACCCGTGTCTTTCCACTGCAGCGCCACGTGGCTCCGCCCGCGTGTGCGCGGAGCTTTTCCATGCAAACGTCCTATCCCCTGCGCCAGCAATGGCTCGGCAACCTCCGTGGTGATCTGCTGTCCGGTGCCGTTGTCGCCCTGGCCCTGATTCCCGAGGCCATCGCCTTCTCGCTCATCGCCGGCGTCGACCCCAAGGTCGGCCTGTATGCCGCGTTCTCCATCGCCGTGATCACCGCCATCGCCGGTGGCCGGCCGGGCATGATCTCCGCTGCCACCGGTGCGATGGCATTGGTGATGGTCGATCTCGTTCGTGATCACGGCCTGCAGTACCTGTTCGCCGCCAGCATCCTGGCCGGCCTGCTGCAGGTAGTGGCCGGCCTGTTCAAACTCGGCTCGTTGATGCGCTTCGTCTCGCGCTCGGTCATCACCGGTTTCGTCAATGCACTGGCGATCCTGATCTTCCTGGCGCAGATGCCCGAGCTGATCGGCCGCGGCCCCACCGTGTACGTGCTGTGCGCCGCCGCGTTGGCGATCATCTACCTGCTGCCGCGCATCACCCGCGCCGTGCCGTCGCCGCTGGTTGCCATCGTCGTGCTCACGGCCATAGTGATCGGCTTCGATGTGGACGTGCGCAGCGTCGGTGACATGGGCCAGCTGCCGGACAGCCTGCCGCACTTCCTGCTGCCCGATGTGCCGCTCACCTGGGAAACCCTGCGCATTCTGCTGCCGGTGTCGGCCACGCTGGCCGTAGTTGGCCTGCTCGAATCGATGATGACCCTGCAGATCGTCGAGGACATCACCGAGACGCCCAGTGAGCGCAACCGCGAATGCGTCGGCCAGGGCCTGGCCAACACGGTCACCGGCTTCCTCGGCGGCATGGCCGGCTGCGCGATGATCGGCCAGTCGGTCATCAACGTGACCTCCGGTGGCCGCGGGCGCCTGTCCTGCCTGGTGGCCGGCGTACTGCTGCTGGTGCTGGTGGTGTACGGCAGCGACCTGGTGCGGCAGATTCCGATGGCCGCACTGGTGGCGGTGATGATCATGGTCAGCATCGGCACCTTCAGCTGGCGCTCGCTGCGCGACCTGAGCACGCATCCACGCAGCTCGTCGGCGGTGATGCTGTTGACCGTGGTGGTCACCGTGGCCACCCACGATCTGGCCAAGGGCGTGCTCAGCGGCGTGCTGTTGTCGGCGCTGTTCTTCGCGCGCAAGGTCGGCCGCATGCTGGATGTGCAGTGCGAGGAGGCCGGTGGCACGCAGGTCTACCGCGTGCGCGGCCAGGTGTTCTTTGCCTCCGCCGGGCAGCTGGGTGCGGCGTTTGATTACCAACGCGTGGCACAGAAGGTTGAGATCGACCTGCGCGAAGCCCACCTGTGGGATCTGACTGCCGTCGCCGCGCTGCAACGCGCGCAGGAAAAACTGGCCGCGCACGGTGCCGAGGTCAACGTTGTCGGCCTCAACGCCGCCAGCCAGACGCTGATCGAACAGGTGGGAGGGCGCGGCGGCGCACATTGACCGCGCGCCCTGTCGCGGTCTGTGCCGGGGCTCCATGCCTCGGCCTGGCAAGGCGATTTCTGCGACGCCGTCCGCGCAAGCTGAATCCAGTCAGCCATCTGAAACCGCCGCTGTCGTAGGATTGCCCCCGTGATGGGGCCGATGGACGGCCCCTCCCGGCCGGCGACCGCTGGCGACACGCAAGGGAGATACAGGCAATGCAGGCAATGGATGCCCGTCGGGGCAATGAACAGATCGCCTCCGGCCGTCGGTACTGGAAGGTGCTGGCCCTGTGCCTGGCACTCACCGCCTGCCAGGCACCTTCTTCCCCTGCATCGGCCGAAGCCGCACCCACCCCGGCACCGCTTGTCGCGGCATCGCCGACAGCCTCCCCCGGCCCATCGCCTGGTGATTCCTCCGGGTACCCCGATGCGTCCTACTCGGACGGTCGCCTGCGCCCGGCCTATGGCTGGTGCGTGGATGGCGTGGAGGATGCGGGCAAGCTGCAGGCCTGCGGCAAGGACGAACTGGCCTATCAGGAAGGGCGCCTGCAGGAGGCTGCCGGCAAGGTCGTCGTCGGGCTTGATGCGGCGGCGAAGAATGCGTTCCTGGCCACCCAGGCGACCTGGCGCAGTGATACCGATCGCCATTGCGTCGCTGCGGCCACTGCCGGGGTGGATGACCTGCAGAAGGCGCAGGAATGCCGCTTGTTCCGCGTGGCCAATCGTGCCGATCAACTGCTCGCCCAGAGTGGGCCCCCGGATACCTCCTATACCCAGGCAACACTGCGGCCCGAATACACCCGTTGCGTGCAGGATGCCCGGGGTATGGACGACCAGCTGGAAGTCTGCGACTCGACCGAGCTCGCCCATCACAAAGCGCTGCTGGAAGCACAGGTCGCGCGACTGATGGACAGCCCCGACGGCCCGGCCAAGGACCGCTGGATGGACGAGCAGGCGAACTGGGCCGAGGACACCGACAAGCGCTGCAGTGCGGCCACGGAGAGCGTGGGTCAGGCGCTGGACGCGCAGTCGTGCCGCATCAACCGCTACGCCAATCGCGCAGTGGAACTGCAGAAGCGCATGCTGGCCCCCTGACGGGGCCTCCGGCGTGTGCAGCGCATCGAAGCATTGACCGGTAGGAAGCAGACCATGGCGAGCAGGACCTTGGGCATTGTGGTGGCGGCGATGGCGGTGCTGTGCACCGGCCAGGTGCATGCCGCGTCCGCGCTGAGCGCGGCCTATCAGGCGTGCTCAGGCCGCGCGCAGGGCATCATCGAAGAAGCCGCCTGCCTGTCCAGCGAATCGGACCGGCAGGACCGCCGGTTGAACCAGGCGTACCAGCAGTTGCAGGAACGCCTCGACGCCACGGCCAAGGGACATCTGCTGGCCGCGCAACGGGCGTGGTTGCAGTCGCGCCAGCGCGATGGCGAACTGGAAACCGCGCTGTACGACGATTCGCAGCCGGGCAACCTGCAACAGAAATTGAATGACACCGAGCGCCTGCGCGCGCGCGCCGATCAGCTGGAAACCTACCTGCGCCTGATCGGTTCGTAATCCGCAATACGGTCATCCCTCCACGGATCAGGAAGTGAGCCATGCCAAACAACATCGATACCCGTAACCTGGACGCAACCGCCGGCGCGGTGTTTTTCGCCGTCGGACGCGGCACCGAAGGTGGCGGATCGTCGTACCACCTCAGCATCGCCGGCATCACCAAGGGACTGGATGAGCCGAAGTGGGGCACGGTCAGCGCGGTGGCCGCCAACAGTGGCTATTCGCTGGGGACCATCCAGGTCGACTTCGGCCAGCGTGGCAAATGGCCGCTGGGTGCCACCGAAGAGCGTGCGCTGAAGCCCGGCGAGACGACCTACGTGGACGCGGTCATCCAGCAGGCCAGCAGCTACGCCAAGGCGCACCATCTGCCCTTCACCAACGACCATGCCGACCTGCGCGCCGACCTGCTCAGCCACGGCGACGGCCAGGGCAAGCGCTCCTCGATCCGCTTCATCGATGTCCCGACCCGCGACAGCATCAACGCCTGGGCCGGGTCGCCCGAAGGCAAGCAGTGGATCCACACCCACGTGGACTACCCGCAGGTGCGCAACGCCACCCGCATCGCCATGACCATGCTGGACAGGCACGGTAGTGGCATTGCAGAAGACAAGCGTTTCGAAGCGATCGCGCTGATCGCCAAGTCCGCCAACCAGCTGCCGGGGACACTACCGCAGCTGGAAGCCGTGCTGAAGCGGGGCGGCGACTACCAGGACCTGCGCGACAAGGCGGCCGAGATCCGCCAGGACAAGAAATACTATGCCGGCCTGGCGGCCGCTGACGTCGCCGCTGGTTATGAAGAGGCCTATCCCCGCCATTCGGCGGAGATGGATCGCGCGCATCTGAAAGTGGGTCGCCGCGACTTCGCGCCGGCCAACGAAGGCAACGACCCCGACATCCGCGTAGCGCTGGAACAGGCGCGCTCGCACAAGCACGGTGGCGGTGGCCCGCAGGTGCTGAAAGAGGGCTCTACTGGCCGCGCGGTGGAAAAGCTGGAGCACAACCTGCATGCCTTGGGGTACGGCGGTGCAGGCGTACAGGCGATCCACCCCGACCGCCAGTTCGATGCCGCAACCCGGCAGGCCGTCGAAGCCTTCCAGCGCGACCATCGTCTGAATCCGGTCGATGGCAAGGTGGGGCCTGCGACGCTGGGTGCGATCGACCGTGAGGCGCGCGCGCTGCAACGTGACATGGCCGCGCTGGGCCTGACCGATGCGCATGGCAAAGCGATCACCGCCGATGGCTACCTGGGGGCCGGCAGCCAGCACGCCATCAACGTTTTCCAGCAGCAGCACCATCTGCCGGCCACCGGCATGGCCGACGCACAGACGCGCCGCGCCATCGATGCCGAGGCCGCACAGCATCGCCCTGCCGCGCCTTCGCCTGCTGCCCCGACCGCGCCGACTGCGCCGGCAGCTCCGACGAGGGCTGCGCCACCCGCAGCGCCGCAGCACACCGGTCCTGCCGGCGCCGCAGCGCCCGGTGGCGAGCGCATTTCCGTAGTGGAACCCTTCGGCAACGGCAGCAGCAACCGCGTCCTTCGCCACGGCATCAGCGGCGAGGAAGCATTCCGCGAGCTGAAGATCCACCATCCCAACACCAATGCGGCCGCCGTGCGCGCTGGCGATGCCAGCAAGGTTGACCGCACCGCAGACATGGTCGACGGTGAACTGGAGGCCGTGCGCAAGCGTGGGGACACCAACGGCATTCCGCTGGTGCAGAAGGACCTGATCCTGACCGACCGTGCCGGTGGGCGCAGCCTGATGATTCCCAGTCCGGTGGCCGGCTACGTCCAGCTCAACAAGGACGGCACCAATTCCATCAGCATCTACAGCCATCCGGTCGGCGATGCCCGCCGCGAGCTGGTGGGCCAGGTGTTGCACGGCGCCGTCGGCTCCATCCCCTACAAGACCGGCGATTTCGTCGAGTACGGTGCGCCGCTGGTGCGCCAGTCCGATGTGGGGTCACCCGGCGCGGTGCACGCACATATCGAAGTGGAGCCGGCGCAGTTCCGGCGCTACCTCGGCGACATGCTCAACGACCGCATCACCCTCGGTGGCAAGGTGCACGCGCAGGGGCCCGAAGCGGCGCAGGCCGCACGCGCCACGCAGCAGGCGCCGATGGCCGATGGCATGCTGGTGAAGGGCGAACGCGGCGACGAGGTCAAGGCGCTGCAGGGCAAGCTGGCAGCCCTGGGTTACACCGCAGCCGACGGCAAGGCGCTGGGCACCGACGGCATCTTTGGCAAGGACACGCTGGCAGCGGTCAAGCAGTTCCAGGCCAACAACGGCCTGGAGCAGGATGGCAAGGCCGGCCGCCAGACCCTGGCGCGCCTGGACGACCCGGCTGCAGTGAAAGCCGGCGCGCAGACCGCCGCCGCCCCGGCACGCACCGAACCGAGTGCCCCGGCGGCCCCGAGCATGCGCGATCCTTCGCACGCCGAGAATCCGCGCTTCAACCAGGCGCTGGAGAAACTGCAGGTGCTGCAACAGCAGCGCGTGCAGGCCGGGCTGTGCCCGCTGTTCGCCAACGCGCAGGAAACCGAACGTGCCGCCGGCCAGCTGGCCTACGAGAGCAAGGTCGCCGGCATGCGCCAGATCGACCATGTGGTCGCGCGTCCGGATGGCAGCGGTCTGTTCGCCGTGCAGGGCAACGTCGGCGACCCGGCCGCGCAGCGCACCTTCGTCGACAGCCGTCAGGCCGTGTCGCAGTCGGTCGAGGCCAGCACCCGCCAGGCCGAGGAGCTGGATGTCCAGTTCAACCAGCACGTGCAGGATCAGCAGCAGGATCAGGTGCGCAACCGCGGCCTGTAAGCCCGCCGCACTGTGCCCAGGGGCTCCGGGTCGAACCCGGAGCCTTCTGCAGATCATTCTGCAGGGGCGATCCGCCGGTACACCCCGAACTGGGTATTGCGCTGGCCCATCGGGATGATCAGGGCCAGCAGGACCGCGCCTCCGCCCACCTGCTTCACCACCAGATCGTTGTCCACCGTGCAGGACAGCTCCACACGCGACCAGACGCAGCCGGCGCCGGCCTCGCCCGGTTTGCACGATGACCACCGGTTGATGACCAGCTGGTCTCCCTCAGCGCTGTAGCTCCTGCTGGAAGCGCTGTCTTCGGCCTCGATGCGGGCGCCATCGGCGGCATGGAAGCGGGCCACCAGCCGGCTCGCCTGCTGACGGAGCGTGACCTGGTGGATGCCCTTGTCGTACACGCCAAAGAGCCTGGAAAGCGCACCGATGGGCGCATTTTCCTGTCCGGCCGACAGGTAGGACGGCCGGTTGTCGAACGTGGCGCCCTCGGTGAAGTCGCATCGTGGGCCGGGCTTGATCTCGGCGATGCGCGCGTCGCGGACGCTGCGGCAACCGCTGCCCAGTGCCAGCGCCGCCAGCAGGGTGAGGCAGGAAAGGCCAACGCCCGCCGGCGAGGATCCAGTCGATTTCATTGTGGCTTCCCTTCCAGCAGATTCGGTGCAGCAGGAACGCGCGTACCGAGTATCCCCACCCAAGGCCGGCAGCGGCAACCCGGGCCCCATTCCCGGCGGCCCGCCGCCATTCATCCGCCCGGTGTAAACTATTGATCTCACTGGCAATGCCAGTCTCCACGATCAACCGCCCGATGACGTCCGCCACCGCCCGTTACGCTGATTCCCTGCGCCTGTCCGTCGCCCGATGATGGACTGGACCGACAGGCAGATCTAACAAGGGTTTTCGGAGCCGTGGTACAGCCTTGGAACAGCGTCCCCCGAGCGGGGTGCATGGAGACCCTCTCTTCGTCGTGACCTCGGCTACTCTCTGACGATCCAAGTCAAGACGGACGCTGTCATGCAAGAGGACCTAGGAGGGGTGTTCGATCTTTCAGATTCTGAGGGAGCCAACGACTCAGAGCGAGCGTTGATCAATCTCTGTTCAACTTCATTTCTCAGCCTTTGGTCACACCCGAACACCTACACCTCAGAGGGACTCCGTGACGGGCAATCAAGCGGAAAGGAGTTCAGCGACGTTCTCGTGGTCTTCGGCAGCGACGTCGTCATCTTTTCGGACAAGCATGTCGAGTTCCACGGCGATACCAACGTTGATGTCGCATGGCCCAGATGGCATCGGAAGGCTATTCAAAAGTCGGTTAGACAGCTTAGGGGAGCGAGAAGTTGGCTTAACCGGTTTCCGGATCAAATATTTCTCGATCCTCAGTGCACACGTCCCCTGCCTGTAGCCATACCCTCTATCGACCAACGTCGAGTACATCTTGTAGCTACCACAAGAGGCACATCAAAGTACTGTGCGCAGCACTTCCAAGGAAAGAGTGGAAGTCTGATTGTCGATAGCGGATTAGAGCTAAACAGCGTCGACAGGCCATTTTGTGTAGGGGTGTCGCCTGATGACTTTGTTCACGTCTTCGATGAAGATGCTCTGAGCTTTGTGCTACAGCGCTTAGACACCGCGCCCGATTTTATTGAATACCTAGAAGCGCGCGCGAGTGCGCTTCGCTGTCGGAAGCCTCTGCTTCTATGTGAAGGAGAGGAAGCGCTTCTCGCGACTTACCTGGCAAGATCACATGAAGGCCAGGCGCTCAACGCCATCGTGAAGGATAAGAGCGCGCCGGTAGATCTACTTCATATCCGATGGCGAGTGGCCCCAGAGTTCTTCAATAGCGATGAGTTTGCGCGCAAGGTTGCCGCTGACGCTGAAAGCTACCAATGGGATGATCAGATCGAAGCGTTCATTCGTATCGGAAATCCTAGGTACGGCGCATTTGAGCCTGTGCCGCCGGGTAGCGTTGAGCAAGCTCTACGCGTGATGGCAAGCGAGAGCAGATTCCAACGTCGAGTGTTGGTTGGTGCCTTCAATGACATGCTGAAAGGTGCCCGATCAACTCCTGAACAATCCCGCACCAGGGTGCTGTGGACGAAAGAGCGACCAGAGCGGGCCTACGTCTTCGCTTGCATGCCCTGTCACCCCAGTTGGAGTAGGGATGAGTACCGAAGGCGCCGCAGCAACTTTCTGACAGCCTATGTTTATGGAGTACCTTCGCGCGCTCTGCAGGCGAGGGTGATTGTAGGAATTGCAGTTGACCATCCAGTACGCAGCTACCGAGAGAGCTCAGAGGATCTAATCGTTCTAGAGACGGATCTTCTTGATGAAGATGAGCTCTCCAGGCTAAGGGCTCAGCTCGAAACTCTCGGAATACATAGACCGCAGAGCGCGCTCAACTACGGGCGGGCGCTTGAGTATCCTGAAGGGAATGGTCCCGAGATCCTCAGTCCGTCGAGACAGCAACGCAGGGCCGCCGAGCGACGCGCTAAGAAGAGCAAACGTCAGTGATTGCAGTTTCGGTCGAAGACGGCCATAACTTCCATGCCCGAGGCCAATGTTGTGGGTACTCGGCAGAGCATCGTCCAGGTACCCAGCGGTGGCCTAGTGCTAGGCAGCAGCCGTCCAACCGCACGCAAAAAGGCCGCCCATTGGGCGGCCCTCTCGTTTCCTAGGCTGCGCGAGCCTTTCGCTGGTCGTCCCACCAGCTGGCTAAGTCTGGCGTATCGTAGACATCGCCCATACGTGGTGGGAGCATGCCGGCGGTGTGCTTGTTGGCCATCGTCTTGAGCTTCGCGGTTGGTCAAACCGTGTTTGAAGGGGCTGTGATCGGTCAGGTGTCTACGGGCGATGTGCAGATCTATGTGGATAACGTCTCCCATTTCCCGCGTCGACATAACAATCTACATGGCGCTACGCGCCAGGAACGGAATCAAGGAGCGGAAGGCATGCGTACACAGTTCTCTGGCTACTTCGATCCAACGCAGGATCAACTCCAAGCGCTGTGGGCAGAGCACGACAGTGTGATAGCCCTCGACACCAACGTTCTGTTGGGGCTGTACCGCATGCCTGCGGATTCGCGGAAGGAAATCATAGAGCTGCTGACCCGCCTGAAGGATCGACTGTGGGTGCCTTATCACGTCGTGCTGGAGTTTCATCGCAATAGGCTGGAGGCTATGCGGGCAGAGTTTGCAGCAGCCAAACAGCTTGGCAAGGACGCGAGGATTGCCTACGACGCATTTAAAGCGGCCATCTCGAATGATCGGGTTCGTGAACGCGCTTGCTGGCCCCAGCTATCAGAGAAGCTTGGGGAAATCGACAAGAAGGCAGATGAGCTCTTCAAGGTGACTAAGGCCGAGAGCGATCACTACATTTCGCCAAATGCCCCCGACTCGGTGCTCAATTTCGTCGAGACGTTGCTGGAGGGGCGAATTGGTGCCCGCCCAGTGGACCAGAACATCGTTGACGCCGCAGAGAGGCGCGCGGCCGAACGTTACAAGACGAAAATAGGGCCTGGCTATTACGACCAAGAGAAGGCCGGCGACATCTACGTCTTTGATGGACTGATCTACGATCGTCAGTACGGCGACTACATGGTGTGGAGTGAATTAGTCCGTCGCAGCAGAGAGCAGAATACGAAGCGACTGATGCTGATAACTTCAGACGTTAAGCCAGATTGGTGGCTTGATTCAAAGTCAATTTCAGGAAAGCGACCACAGCCGGAGCTCGTCATGGAAATGCTGCGAGAAGCGTCCGTGGAGCTCTTCTGGATGTACACACTGTCGGATTTTATCAAGAACGCCGGAACGTTCTTGCGCGCGAATGTCACGCAGCGAGCAATATCGGATGCGCGCCAAGCAGAGTCTGTGCCCCGGCGAGAATCGATGCCGCCACCGCCTCCGGAGGGCACGCGAGCACGCCCGATCCAGATGGACGATATCAATACGGTTCTTTCGGGATACACGAATGAGGTTCTTAGCCTTGGAGACCACATCGGGGCTGGACTGAGACGCAGAAAGGACAAGACTTCCATAGGTGTCGTGGTGATTGCGGCGCATCCCATGCTGATCAGACCCCAAGCAATTCGATCCGAGCTTCGGACCATGGTGGAATTCCTCGGTGGCTATGCAATGCTCGCCGGCCTAGAGGTCTACATCGTATCGGCACATGGCACACCTCAGCTTCTGTCAATGGCAGGCAACGTAGCAAGGACAATGCTTGATGCTCTCGATTTGAAAGGAGTTGCTGCCGAGATTTTCGTCGGCCATTTCTTGAACAGCGAGCGAACGGAATACATGTTTGGAACGTAGTTAAGATCCCCGTTCAAGCTCTACCGCAGTGACGAATCCGCTGCTGCCGTCGATGGTGTGCGTGGTCTTGGCCACCAGCCAATCGGTGCCGTCGATCTCCGGTTTGAAGCCGCTGACCGTCACCGTCTGCTCGGGGTAAATATCGGCCCTGCCATGGGCGAGGCGATAGCTCAGCTGTGCGGTGCCGCGTTCCAGCCGCTTGAACTCGGCCTCGGCATGCTGCCGCGCTTCGTCGGCTGTGGAGTAGGTAGCTGCCGCGCCGGCGCCGAGATGTGGGTGGCCAGGCATGAGGCCCGGCTCCGCGAGGATGTGGCAGCCATCAGCCGCTGGAGGGAGGTGGTGCGCGCGAACAGGTTGGCCAAGACGCAGACGTCTCCCCCGTTGGCCTGGATGGGTTGAGCGATACTCTCACCAAGACCGAGAGCTGGCACCGTGCATCCGCTGCGCCAGCAAGAAGCCGCTCAGCGGAAATGCAACGGAGGCCAAGCGTGGACTTCATCAATCAGATTGTGACCAGCATTGTCGCGGGTGGGGCGGCCGTTGCCTTCCTGTGGCCGATCTTAAAGGGGCTGATTTCCACATGGATGGATGATCGCTTGAAACGAGAATTGCAGGGCCTAGTCCACATTCAAAACAAGGAAATTGAGAGACTGCGCGCCGAGTTGACCAAGACATTTGACAGAGCGTCTAAGCTCAACCATCGTGAGTTTGAGGTGCTTCCGGACACCTGGGCGACCGTAAGTGGCGCGTTTTGGGCAGTCCATGGCTTTGTTCATCCATTTCAAGAGTACCCGGATGTTGGCGCCATGACCGAGGCCCAAAAGACCGAATTCCTTGCATCAACGGAGCTGCAGGGCTGGGAGAAGGACAAGATCCTCCACAGCACCGACCAGACCCGAGAGTACATTGACGTCATCTATTGGCACAGGTTTTCGCGGGCAAGAAGGCTGGTCTCCGAAGCCGGAAGCTGCTTGGCTAAATCGGGAATATTCATCGAAGACTCATTACGGGAGCAGTTGGACGAACTGCTTCATCGATCAAACGCCGCATTGATTGAAGATGAAACGAACAAACGAAGCCCTCCATTGCGGCCACAGGATCGCCTAAGGGCTGCTGTGAACTGGATGAGGACTGATGGCCCTAAGGCAATTGGCCAGGCTGAAACTGCCATTAAGAGGCGGCTGTGGAACGCTAGCTAGCCGATCAGTCAGCAATACAGTGATTTGGGCAGCACTTGAGTCTCAACGAGCAAGGATGTGTCGGCGACAAAGGGCGACAGTAGTGGAAGGGGCTACCTTCAATCGCCGTTGAAGTTACGTGGCTGACGGCAGCACATCACTTGCGTCCCCGGGACGCCCTAGTCGATCACGGCTTCGTCTCTCGTCGTACGTGGGATGGCCTGGTCCAGCGGGAACAATCCCGTCCCGAGACGCTTGTCGGCCTCAAGCGCTGTGTTAAGGGCGAAGGCTAGGATCTCTCCCCACGCGGAAAACACAAGACGGAACTCTTCCTCCGTTACGAGCAGATCCTCTCCCGACTTTGGATGGGTAAGGCGGTTGCGCACGGCGACAGCCTGCTTGATGGTCGACAAAGCGCCGGCACTCCAATCGAAGTCGGCATTAGACATTTGACCGCGCGCCATCAGTTTGGAGACCAGTCTGATGCTACTCACCATTGGGATAAAGTTGGCCTTCTTCTTCACCGTGCCGTTCTCTGCTACGACGTACGTTTCATCGCCAAGTGCAGCAATCTCCAGTGTCGAATAACTTTCAGGGCTCTGCGCTGCAGCGGCACGAGCCAAGTTCTTCGCGTACCAAAGAATGCCTTCCGTGCCAGCGAATATCGTACGGACGGCCATTCTGTAGGTCGACGCATCTGCACTGTTGCGAGCTTCGTTAGCCACCTTCATCGCGTCTTGCGATGTGATGCGTATCAATGTTGAGAATTCGTCCTTGTCTTTCATCCTTCTCACCTCCAGTCCTATCGAGGCTGACGGTGGAGTGACTCCGCCCGCAGCTGTATATACCGCTTCAGCTCATTCCATGAAGTATGAAGGGTCATCGCCGCGATCTCGGGGATATCGTAGACGTGCTCGAACAGCCGCGACGTGGCTTCGTGCCGCAGGTCGTGGAAACACAGATCCTCGACCCCGAGCGCGCTGCAGGCGCGGGTAAAGGACGTGCCTACGGATTTCAAGTTGTGGGGGAAGATTCGGTTCTCGCCGGCGATTCGCGGCTGTCGCTGCACCAGGTCCCAGGCTTCGCCCAGCAGAGGGAATGTCCGATGGTTGCCGATCTTGGCGCGGGGTGCTTAGCGTCCCTGAGCATTGCTGTCCGCTTCTCGCTGTCCAGATCCGATCACAGCAGCCGGGTGATTTCGCTTTCCCGCTTCGCCGTAAGGATGGCGAAGGTGACGATATCGCTCATGGGGATTGTTGAGCGCCAGGCAGCCGCCGCGTAGTACCCATGCAGGCGCTGCAGTTCTTCGTCGGTCGTCGGTCGGGCGCCGGTCACGCTTCTTGGATTTGGCCACCAGCTTCAACAGCCGCAGTACCGGCCGGGCACCAGCTACCGGGTCAGTGGCGAGCTTCACTCCCTTCATCGGGCCAGCCAGTTTCAGCAGCTCGGACAGGAAGCCCAGCTCGACGTTCATCGTGGCGGCCGAGCAAGGGGAATAATGAGACCCTTGGCGTTCATGTGGTCGCCGTGAACCCGCCGCCGGGCATGGTCGATCACGTCGTAGGCGGTGAGGCGTGTGGCCAGGATGCCGCCCAGGCTTTCGCGGAGCCCGGTGAGGTTGCCCGTCTGGGTCGTGCCAGCCGCCTTCACAGCGGCTAGGTCATCGATACGCCAGTCGATCAACTACTCTATGGTCAGATTCTCGCCGGGCGGTGCCACCCCAACCCCGTTCAGCCCCGCGGTGTAAACTATTGATCTCACTGGCAATGCCAGTCTCCACGATCAACCGCCCGATGACGTCCGCCACCGCCCGTTACGCTGATTCCCTGCGTCTGTCCGTCGCCCCGATGATGGACTGGACCGACCGCCATTGCCGGGTGTTCCACCGCCTGCTGGCACCGGGTGTGCGGCTGTACACCGAAATGGTGCACGCCAATGCGGTCATCCATGGCGATCGCCAGCGCCTGCTCGGTTTCGATGCCAGCGAACAACCGCTGGCACTGCAGCTCGGTGGCAGCGATCCGGCCCTGCTGGCGCAGGCCGCGCGCATCGCCGCCGATTGGGGCTACGACGAGGTCAACCTCAACTGCGGCTGCCCGTCCGATCGCGTGCAGGCCGGGCGTTTCGGCGCCTGCCTGATGCGCGAGCCGGTGCTGGTGGCCGAATGCGTATCGGCCATGGTCGAGGCGGTTGACCTCCCGGTGACGGTGAAATGCCGCCTGGGCGTGGATGAGGACGACAACTACGACGTATTCGCCAGCTTCGTCGACCGCCAGGTTGAGGCCGGCGCCGCGATGGTGGTGGTGCACGCCCGCAATGCCTGGCTGAAGGGCCTGTCGCCGAAGGAGAACCGCGAGGTTCCGCCGTTGAAGTACGACTGGGCCTACCGGTTGAAGCAGGAGCGCCCGGCACTGCCGGTGGTGCTCAATGGCGGCTTGGCCAGCATCGAGGCTGTGCAGGCGCAGGCCGCGCACGTCGATGGCGTGATGCTCGGCCGCGCGGCCTACCACGACCCCTACCTGCTGCATCAGCTGGAGGCCCTGCATACCGGCGCGCCGCTGCGACCGCGCGGCGAACTGCTGCGCGCCCTGCGTCCGTACATCGACGCCCGCCTGGGCGAAGGCCTGGCCCTGAAGCACATCACCCGCCACATCCTCGGCCTGTTCCATGGCCAGCCCGGTGGCCGCGCATTCCGCCAGGTGCTGAGCGAGGGCGCCCATCGCCCCGGCGCCGACTGGACGCTGATCGAGCAGGCACTGTCGGTCACCGAACGCGAAGCCGACCGCGCCGCTGCGTGACGTCAGTCACATTCCTGACTTGACAAGGACGGTCGTTTCGTCCCGAATGTTCACTTAGCTGAACAACGGACCGGAGCATCCGGAAAAGTTCAGACCGGATTCACCGCCCGAAACCAAGAATTTGCAAAAGATTTGTAAAACGCCGGGTTCCATTCCGGTGCCCGGATTTACGACTTTTGAACGAATCGCCGTGCTCGGCTAGGATCGCATCGATGTCTTCCGCTCCCTTCCACCGCTGTTTTGCCCTGGCCACGTTCGTGGTCCTGGCGGCTGCCCCGCTGTCTTCGGCGTTGGCGCAGGACCCGCAGCGGGAACAGGGGCGCGCTGAAATGATGGAGCGCGGTGGCCGTGGCTCCAGCAACGAGCGTTCGCTGTCCGATGCCGTGCGCCGCGTGCAGCGCACCACCGGCGGCCACATTCTGGGCGCCGAGCGGGTGCCGTTCGATGGTCGTGACATCAACCGGGTCAAATACATGGACGACCGCGGTCGGGTCCGCTACATGGATGACCCCGCCCCGGCACGTTCACAGCCGCGCACGCCGCGGTCGGATATGTCATCACTACGCGGCGATAACCCCTGAACAGGGATAGTTGTCGCTATCAACCCGTACCCACAGGCCTCCGGGCCGCACCCAGCACACTAGGGAGAGTTCATGCGTATCCTTCTGGTCGAAGACGAAGCCCCGCTGCGTGAGACCCTGGCAGCCCGGCTCAAGCGCGAAGGTTTTGCCGTCGATGCAGCGCAGGACGGCGAAGAAGGCCTGTACATGGGCCGCGAAGTCCCGTTCGACGTCGGCATCATCGACCTTGGCCTGCCCAAGATGTCGGGCATGGAGCTGATCAAGGCCCTGCGCGACGAAGGCAAGAAGTTTCCGGTGCTGATCCTGACCGCGCGTTCGAGCTGGCAGGACAAGGTCGAGGGCCTGAAGCAGGGCGCCGACGATTACCTGGTCAAGCCGTTCCATGTGGAAGAGCTGCTGGCCCGCGTCAACGCGCTGCTGCGCCGCGCCGCCGGCTGGAGCAAGCCGACCCTGGAATGCGGCCCGGTCGCCCTGGATCTGGCGGCGCAGACCGTCAGCGTGGCCGGCAGCAACGTCGACCTCACCAGCTACGAGTACAAGGTGCTGGAGTACCTGATGATGCATGCCGGTGAACTGGTCTCCAAGGCCGACCTCACCGAGCACATCTACCAGCAGGACTTCGACCGCGACTCGAACGTGCTGGAAGTGTTCATCGGCCGCCTGCGCAAGAAGCTGGACCCGGATGGCGAACTGAAGCCGATCGAGACCGTGCGCGGTCGTGGCTACCGTTTCGCGATTCCGCGCAACGAGGGCTGAGGCCTTCAGCAGGCGATAAACGATGTCCGGCCGTCTGTGGTTCTTCCGACGCTGGCGGCCGCGCTCTCTGCAGGCGCGCCAGATGTTCGCCGCGTCCGTGGGTCTGGTCGCGTTCCTGGCCTTGGCCGGTTACGCGCTCGATGCCGCCTTCGCCGACACGGCGAAGGCGAACCTGCGTGAGCGCCTGAAGAACTACGCTACCGCCTATGCGGCCGGCATCGACTTCACCCGCGACCGCTCGCTGTACATCCGCGAGCAGCCGCCGGATCCGCGTTTCGACGTGCCCGGCAGCGGCCTCTACCTGCAGGTGGTGATGCCTGACGGCAAGGGCAATTCCATGTCCGCCGAAGGCCCGATGCTGCCCACCGTCGGCGGCGGCCTGCTGGCCCCGCGCCAGGAAGTGTTTGAAGGCCCGCTGCCGATGATCCAGATCGACGGCAGCCAGGGCTCGGTGTACCGCTATGGCCTGGGCCTGGTGTGGGATGCCGACGCCGACCCGGCCACCGAATTCCCGTACACCATCTACGTGATGGAAGACTCGCGCGCGCTGGGTGCGCAGCTGCGCGTGTTCCGCAGCCGGGTCTGGTTCTACCTGGGCGGCATCGGCCTGATCCTGCTGCTGCTGCAGACGGTCATCCTGCAGTGGAGCCTGCGTCCGTTGCGGCGGGTGATCACCGAGCTGACCAAGGTCCAGCGCGGCGAGACCGAGCGCATGAGCGAGCGCCACCCGCGCGAGCTGGAGCCGTTGACCGACAGCATCAATGCCTTCATCGAGGGCGAGCGTGAGAATCTCGAACGCCAACGCAACACCCTGGCCGACCTGGCGCACAGCCTGAAGACGCCGATCGCGGTGCTACGCACGCAGATGGACAGCGGTGCCGGTGATGGCGCGCTGCGCGAAGAACTGGACGTGCAGCTGCAGCGCATGAACAACCTGGTGTCCTACCAGCTGGCACGCGCGGCTTCGTCGGGCCACAAGCTGTTCTCGGCACCGCTGCCGATCGAATCCAACGCCGAGGAAATCGTGCGCGGCCTGGAGAAGGTCTATGCGTCGAAGGGCGTGCTGTGCGAATTCGACATCGACCCGGCCGCGCGTTTCCACGGCGAACCGGGCGATCTGCAGGAGCTGCTCGGCAATCTGCTGGAAAACGCGTTCAAGTGGGCCAAGCGCCGCGTGCTGCTGACCGCGCAGCCGCTGCCCGCGCCGAATGCGCGTCGCGCCGGCCTGCTGCTGGCAGTGGATGACGATGGCCCGGGCATCGCCCCGGAAGACATCGGCAAGGTGCTGCAGCGTGGCGTGCGCGGCGATGAGCGCGTACAGGGCCACGGCATCGGCCTGTCGATCGTGCAGGACCTGATCAAGGATTACCGCGGCGAGCTGCAGGTGTCCCGTTCCAGTGAACTGGGTGGCGCCCGTTTCGAAGTGCAGCTGCCGCCGGGGCCGTAAGCCTCCGCAATCGGTACTGCCCGCCACTGGCCGGCACTACCGTATTTCGATCTTCGGCGGCTCGCCGTAGAACCGCTTGAGATGCGCAGCCACTTCCGGCAACGCTTCCGCCAGCAGATCCGGCGCAGAGAAGTGGTACTCGCTGGCCACCGCAAAAAACTCTTCCGGTGCTTCCGCCGCGTAGGGATCGATCAGCGTTTCCACGCCTGCATCCACCTGCGCACAGAACGCGTCGTACGATTTCTGGAAGTCCGCAGCCCACTCGCGTTGCCATGCACGCGGCAACGGCGGCGTGCCGTCCATCGCACCGTCCAGCCCATCCAGCTTGTGCACCATCTCATGCACGGCCACGCAGTAGCCCTCATGCGGTGCCGCCAGGTCGGCCTGCACATCGGCCCACGACAGAATCAACGGGCCGCTGTCCCACGACTCGCCGATCAGCTCGTCATCCCACTCGTGCAGTACCCCGGCGGCATCCATGTGGCTGCGATGCACGCGGAACGCATCGGGGTAGACGATCAGCTGCGACCAGCCTTCCAGCCCCACTTCGCCGAACTCCAGCAGTGGCAGGCAGCACAGTGCGGCCAGCAGCACGCCATCGGCCGGCTGCAGCTGCAGGTCGCCGATCGGTGAGATGGTCTTCTCATGCAGGAAGCGCGTGGTCAGCGCGCGCAGGCGTGTACGCCGTTCGTCGTCCAGGCCGCGTAACCATGCTGCGCGGTGGCAGGCATCGTTCCAGTGTGCGTCTTCGATCGGCCGCAGCGCGGGCCGCAGCCACTGCAGCAACGACTTGATCAGCGGAACATACCCGGCAGGTAGCTGTGCCACTTCGGCGCGCGGATGCGCTGCAGTACATCGTCGTCACCGCCACCGCCACCGCCACTGCTGGTGGTAGCTGCAGGGCGTACCGGTGCCGGCTTGGCGGCAGCTGCGGCAGGCGCAGTGGTCGGAGTGCGCTGCGAGGCCGCATCGCCTGCCGAATAGACGCAGGCGCCACGGCTGTCATCAAGCGCTGCTGTGGCAGACGCCGCGAAGGGCATCGTCAGCAGGATCAGGCAATGGGCATAACGGCGCATTGACGACATCCACGTTAAGGGAGGGTGAGCTCTCGATTCTAGCCCGAACCCGGCGCCAGATTGGAAGCCCGCCGGAACCGGGCCTGGCGGGCGTCGCTGGCGGCTTTCCCGCATAATTCCGTTCTGACCTTGTGGAAGCTGCCGTGGACGATCGCCAACTGCTGGCCAAACTCGCTGCCGGTCGCCTGTCCGGCGACGCCCTGGCCCGTGAGCTGGGCCAGACCCGGGCCGCCATTTGGAAGCGTATTCAAGGGCTTAGGGCCGCCGGTGTCGAGGTGGAAGGGCGCGCAGGCGAGGGCTACGGGTTGACCCGGCCGGTCGATCTGCTGGAGGCCAAGACCATCCGCGCCGGCCTGCCCAAGGACGCCGCCGCGCTGCTGCACGACCTGCAGGTGGCCTGGACGGTGGACTCCACCAACGCCGAATTGCTGCGCTGCAGCGCGCCCCAGCGCGGTGTCAGCGTCCTGCTGGCCGAGCGCCAGACCGGTGGCCGTGGCCGTCGTGGCCGCACCTGGGCCTCGCCGTTGGCCGCGCATGTGTATCTGTCGGTGCTGCGTCTGTTCGAGGGTGGGCTGGGCCGACTGGCCGGCCTGAGCCTGGTCGCTGGTGTCGCCGTGGCCGAAGCGCTGCACGACCTGGGCTACGCGCAGGCACAGCTGAAATGGCCAAACGACGTGCTGGTGGATGGCCGCAAGCTGGTCGGCCTGCTGGCCGAGGGCGGTGGCGAGTACGCCGGGCCGGCGCGCGCCGTGATCGGTATCGGCATCAACGTGCACATGCCGCCGGCCTTCGCCGAGCAGATCACCCAGCCCTGGGTGGACCTGGACACGCTGGCCGGTGCATCCGTGGATCGCAACACGGTGGTGGCCGCGGTGCTGGCACGCCTGCTGCCGGCGCTGGAAGAGTTCGACCGCGAAGGGCTGGCGCCGTTCCTGCCGCGCTATGCAGCGTTCGACATGCTGGCCGGTCGCGAAGTGCGCGTGCAGCTGGATGGACAGTGGCAGCACGGTACCGCGCTCGGCCTGGCCGACGATGGCGCGCTGCGCGTTGACATCGATGGCCGCGAGCGCCTGCTGCATGCCGGCGAAGTCAGTGTGAGAAAAGCATGAGCGACTGGTTGTTCGACCTGGGCAATTCGCGTTTCAAGTTTGCCCCCTTGCATGGCGACCGCGCCGGCGACGTACAGGCCTGGGCGCATGGCGCCGAAGGCATGGCCGGACAACCGCCGCACAGCCTGCCCAGTGGTGAAACCGCGTTTGTCGCCAGCGTCGCCGCGCCGTCGCTGACCAGCGCCATGCTGGATCAGCTGCAGCGCCGCTTTGAGCACGTGCATGTGGTGCGCACCAGCGCCCAGTGTGCAGGCGTACGCATTGCCTACGCCAAGCCGGAAAAATTCGGTGTCGACCGTTTCCTGGCCCTGCTTGCCGCCGCCAAGGCGCAACGGCCGGTGCTGGTGGTCGGTGTCGGCACCGCCCTGACCATCGACCTGCTGGATGCCGATGGACAACATCACGGCGGACGCATTTCCGCCTCGCCGACCACCATGCGCGAGGCATTGCACGCGCGCGCGGTGCAGCTGCCGGCCAGCGGTGGTGACTACAGCGAATTCGCCAACGACACCGCTGATGCGTTGGCGTCGGGATGCGATGGTGCCGCCGTTGCATTGGTCGAACGCAGTGCCCGCCAGGCGCAGGCGCTGCTGGGCGTGATGCCGTCGCTGCTGGTGCATGGCGGTGGCGCGCCCGCGCTGATGCCGCTGCTGGACGGCGCCGACTACCACCCGTCGCTGGTGCTGGATGGCCTCGCCCGCTGGGCGGTGCACCAGCCCGCAGGCTAGTATCGGCGCATGCTGACCCGTGCCCTGATCGTCGTGCTGGCGATCCTCAATCTTGGTGTCGCCACCTGGTGGCTGCTGCGCGATGAGCCGGCGCGTGCGCCGTTGCCGCCGCCCCTGACCGGCGTGGCCGAACTGCGCTGGCTGCCCGGCGGGACCGATGTGGCCGTGGCCGCGCAGGCCTCGGCAGCGGCACCCACGGAAGCATTGGTGGAGCGTGAGGCCGCGCCGGCTACTGCAGTGGCCGCTGCGCCTGCGCCGGCAGCGGCGACTCCCCCAGCTTCCAGCAAACCCGCCGAAGCGGTGAAGTCGCCCGAGCCGGTCGCCGCCATCGCCAAGCCAGCGCCCGAACCGGTGGCCGAGAAGCCCGCAGCCCCGGCGGTACCGCCGCGCTGCCTGGCGCTGGGCCCGTTCGCCGACCGCGCCGCTGCCACCGCCGCACAGGGCCGTGCGGGCAACCTGCTGAGCCAAGTACGCCTGCGCGAGCAGCCCGCCGCCAGCGGCAGTGCCCGTTATCGCGTGCTGCTGCCCGCCGCCGCCACCCGCGATGACGCGCAGGCCACGGTCAAGCGCATCGTTGCCGCCGGCCTCAGCGACTACTACATCATCAGCCAGGGCGAAGAGACCAACGCCATTGCGCTGGGCCAGTACCGCAACCGCGAAGGCGCCGAACGGCGCATGGCTGCGGTGCAGGCCGCCGGCTTCCAGCCGCGTCTGGTCGCCAGTGGTGATGCCGGCCAATGGTGGCTGGAAGGGCAGCTGGCCGGCGCCGCACAGCCTGCGCAGGTGCAGCAGCGCAGCGGCGCCGCCCGGCAACAGTCGCTGGAATGCGCGCGACTGCGCTAGAATTCCCAAACCACGGCGCTGCCGTCGGCGTTACACCCCGTGCCGCTTTAGCTCAGTTGGTAGAGCAACTGTCTTGTAAACAGTAGGTCATCCGTTCGATTCGGATAAGCGGCACCATCTTCCGATCCACTGGCATCCGTAGATGTCCACGGTGCACAATCAACCCGCTGAAATAGCGGGTTTTTTTGTGCTTTTTTGTCCTCGGTCGTCCATGAGCATCCGCCCGCATAGGGGGTGCAATTGGGGGTACATGGGGGACTAAGCTAGATCGATAGGAGGATGTACCCCCAATGGCCCATAAGTCGTTGACGGATATGGCTGCAAGGAACGCAAAGGGCAAGGAAAAGCCCTACAAGCTTGCAGCGGGAGCAGGGCTCTACCTGCAGGTCATGCCCAATGGAAATCGCTACTGGCGGATGAAGTATCGCCATGCGGGCAAGGAGAAGTTGCTTTCCATTGGGGTCTACCCGGAGGTGACCCTGAAGGAGGCGTGTGACAAGCGCGACGCCGCGCGCGCGCAGCTGCGAGACGGCAAGGATCCGTCCGAGGAGAAGCAGCTGGGCAAGCTGAAGGCCCAGTTGTCCGCAGATGGTCGCTTCGGAGCCGTGGCCCTTGAGTGGCTGGAGACAAGAGGTGACCTGGCAGAAAGCACGCGGTCCAAGGCCAAGTGGATGCTTGAGACATACGCATTCCCATGGCTAGGGAAGCGAGCAATCGAAGACATCAGCACCGCAGAGGTTCTGTCAGTTCTGCGCCGGCTTGAAGCCCAGGACAAGGTTGAGTCGACCCAACGATTGCGCCAGATCTGTGGCCAAGTATTTCGATATGCAGTTGCCACCGGGCGGTTAGATAGGGACCCTACTGCAGCACTGCGAGGGGCCTTGAAGACCGCAAAGAACCGTCACTATGCCTCGATCACGGACCCAGTGAAGATCGGAGAGCTACTGCGGGCGATTGACGGATACACGGGGCAGCTCACGACCCTGTGCGCCCTCAAGTTCGCGCCGTTAGTGTTCACCCGTCCAGGAGAATTGAGGAAGGCGGAGTGGTCCGAGATCGACTTCGAGGATGGCCAATGGTGTATCCCTGCAGAAAAGATGAAGATGGGTCTCGCGCACATCGTCCCTCTATCAAGGCAGGCCTTGGCGGTCCTCCGTGAGCTCCACCCAGTGACCAGCAAGAGCCGTTATATCTTTCCTTCAGTGCGCAGCTTGCGGGATCCCATGAGCGAGAACACTGTCAACGCGGCACTGCGTAGGCTGGGCTACGGGACCGACGACATGACAGGGCATGGCTTCCGGAGCATGGCTTCAACTCTCTTGCATGAGATGGGATGGACTTCTGATGCAATTGAGCGGCAATTGGCTCATGCGGAGCGGAACCCAATCAAAGCAGCCTACAACCGCGCTGAGCATCTTCCAGAACGACGTCGGATGATGCAGGCATGGGCTGACTACTTGGACAAGCTGAAGACTGGAGCGAAGCAGCCGCAGCTGCTGGCAGTTGCGTAAGCACGACGACTCGCAGGTAATCGCTAGCTACCAAGTCCCGAGGTGTTTTGCCGCCGCTTTCGCGGCGGCTCTTCCGGTCCGGACGTCTGCTTTCGGCCAACAGCGGACAAATCAAACTTCGTAGGTCGGTAGCGCCGGCCTGGCGTCTTCGATCTCGAATCACCCCAGCCACAAATTACCGAGGCTGCTGGGCCACCCCGTCCTCGCGCTTTCAGTATGAGAACATCGGCCCTGCGCGTTTCTTAGCACTGGGAGAACTCGCTCACCCAAATCGCTATGCGCCGACGCGTCCGCCAGCCGGTTGCAGCACCGCCCTGCTTTCCAGCATCATCCGGTCGTCCATTTAAGGAGGGAACGGTATGCGGTTGAGCGACATCGACTGGGGTGCTGACAGCGCCGAGAACGACCCGCACCTGCTCCAGTACTTCTACGACTCGACTGCATTCCGGCGCATTAGCAACAGGCAGAAGCAGCTCGTGATCGGCCGAAAGGGCGCCGGCAAGAGCGCGCTGCGCTCGCGCCTCAAGACGTACTTCGAGGAGCAGCCCAATACCTTCGTCATTTCCGTCGCGCCCCAGTACACGACTATTCGAAGCATCCTCAACGAGGGTGACCTGCAGCATGCCTTCGGGCAAGAGATCTTCTTCCAGCACACGTGGCTGCGGCAGATTCTAACCGATTGTCTGGCAGCGGTCGGCCATGATGCAAAGGGGAAATACGCAGCAGACAGCGTGGCGTTCGCGCGCGATGTGGCGAAGCAGCTTAACCGCACGTCACTGGACATGCTAGAAAACATCACCGAGATCCTGAGACGCACGAAAGCCAAGGTTGGCGAACTCGGCGAGTTCGGGCTAAACCTTGAAAAAGAGCTACGCAATATCGCCGATGTTGATGCGCTTGAGCATCATGTGCTCGAACTCGCAGCCAGTGGCGCGCAGTTCGTAGTAATGTTCGATGATCTGGATCAGGGCTGGGATAACTCGACCGCCTCGAACCAGCTGCTGCTGGGCCTGCTGCGTGCGGCGACAATTCTAAATGGAAAGAGCGCCAGGATCTTTCCCGTGATTTTCCTCCGTGAGGATGTCTATGCTCTACTGATGGGCATCACGCAACACGCGGACAAGTATCGAAACATCGAGTTAATTCGCTGGGAACGCGAGCAACTCATCCAAGTCCTAAGTTCGCGCATTCAGTTCAATCGAGCTGCACACGCGGCAGAGCCCGTAAATGACCTATTCGGAAGTGTTTTTCCGGAAACCGTCGCTACATCCAATACGGTTAATTGGTTGGTGGAGCGCACGCTTAATCGACCGCGAGAACTGCTGCAGTTGGCTCGTGCTTACACCGAAAGCGTTGACGCGCCGGAGCCAAGTGACATCGCGTTGAAGACTGCGGAAAGCGGCTATTCGGCGTGGAAGCTCACGGACCTATGTAGCGAATTCTCCAATCAGTATCCGGGCTTGCAGGCTTTTTTCTCCGCCTGGCGCTCGCATTTTCCTCGCCAGGCCTATCATCTTCGCCGCTCTGATCTGGACGAAATTGTCGTCACTCTCCTTGCCACATCGCAGATCAACGAGCCTTGGTTCAACGCAATCGTTGAGGCAACTGATGTGTATAAGATGATTGGCATCCTGTATGAAACGGGCCTTATTGGCGACTACGTTGCGGGCGGCGCCGGTGGGGGTGCACGTGTCCATTACTCGTTTCAGGAAAATCATCATCCTCGCTTCGACGAGGTACAGATTCATCCTTGTTTCCGACGTGCACTGGATACCGCAGAGCGGATCAAGAGGAAGAGCCGGGCGGCCTAGCAAGTCGCGCCCTTGGTGCAAGCGCACCCGTTGGAGTCCGCTTCGGGTCGCTTAGCACCTCGTGGCCAGAAGTGGAAACAGCACTGGGAATCGTAGAACTTCTACTGCATCCGCCACCGAACGCCACGTCATCCGCTGCTGTCGTTACGATTGGTCTACCATAAATAGCGACCTACTTGAGAATCTTCATGCCTACAATGGACAAAGATGAGGCATCTACTTTACGGGCAAGGGCGATCGAAATTCTTGAGCAGACCTTGCAAGCTAGTTATGTCGAAGTAAAGAGCGCTAGTGAACTCGAAGCGGATATCGCTGCCGAGGCAGAGTCTCTTACTGGCTTTCTACATGACAGTGATTCAAGAACATTTTGCATCTTGGCAGCATCGTTCTTGGAAGATGTGTTTCGGCGCTCTCTAATCAACTATTGGGCTATATCAAGTAAGTCGCAAAAAGACTACTTCGGGCCTAATGGGCCGCTATCCACGTTTTCACAAAGAATCCTAGTCGCTGTTGGGCTTGGATGGATTTCGCAAGAACAGGCTTTGAACGCGACACGCCTGAGAAAAATTAGAAATGAGTTCGCACACAACCATTTGATCCACAGCCTCGCGGATCAACGCTTGTCCAAGCTAGCTGGGAGTTTGCATCCATACGAACGTGTTTGGGTAAAGATTCCAGAATATGCGACCGCTTTCGGTGTTTTGACTCTGGAGAACACTCTGCGCATGCGTTTCTATTGCAATACCTTCCATATAGCCGGGGGTGTTCTTGCTAGAGCAAAACTACTGCAAAGTGGGATTCCTGCAAATTTCCGATCAGGCCGCGGTTTCGACAATCTCACTGAGATTGAGCAGCGGTTTGGGGACTACATGATCCGTTTTTGCTTCACCACCGCGGGCGTTCCTTTCAGAGGCTGATTCTCCTTGAGTCCACGAAGCCCTTTAGTCCGCTTCGGGTCGAAGGCGGACGTTACCGCCGGGCCAGCCGCCAGGTCGTCCAAATGTCCGCTTCCGGCCAAGAGCGGAACTCTCCGATTAGGGACTGTCAACCAAATCCCAGGGAACTACCCTCGGTCTGCCTAGCGCTAATCTTAAAATCCGCCGTGCCTAGGCGCGTAGATTACGAAGTTCTCAATCATTCCCTCAAGCTTTGATACAAAAATGCCATCTGACCATGTTGACTGATCGTAAGATTGGCCATTGACAGACTTGTAGTTCTTTCCGTCATCGTCGGTGAAATGTTCTTCAAATTCGATGCGGCCAGAATCAGTATTTGTGTGAGCGGCGATTGACCGATGGCCACCATCTGCATACTTCAGCTCCAGCCAGACGTGCTGATCATTGGCAGAGTGCGTAACGTTCATTCCGCGCTCCTTAAGTTTCGCGGCGTACTCCTCAAGGATCGGCGCAAGTCGCGCAGAGGCCTCCCTAAAATATTCCGAATTCCGACCGTTAGCTTCCTTGCGACTTTGCTCAGCCTGCTTTTGCTTAACAATTTCACTGTCAATCTTCGAGAAGAAATCTGACATGAACCCTCCAATTTGGTCCAGTTGTTGATCAGTAGAGTCTCCGCGCCGGCTTTTGAGAAGTGAGGCCGGGCAGCGAGTGATGGTAAATCCTCCACGAACCGTAGGGCAAATGTGCCGAATGCGGTGATCGGACGCCCGCCCGGCGCGGCGCACGGCCATTGGGGAGCGGCCGAGCAGCGCCTGCTATAGACCTTCTCGCTTAGATTGGTCAGGTCTAGCAACGAGTGGTAGCTCACACCGTTGGGATTCGGGGTGGCCGAAGCCCCGACTTCCCAGTAGAGCGTATGCTCGCGGGCTTGTATCCCAATTCCGAAGCACGGTTGCCACCGTGCTCGCGATGCTGGAGCTGGCTGTCGCAATTGGCTTTATCGTATCGGCAGATATACGCTTGAACCCCTTCCCTTGGATTAGGCCTGTGGCTCTGACGACTCTTAAATCACTCGACGCTGAGATCAAACAGCTCGAAGCACAGAAGAAGCTTGTTGAGAAGCGTGACAGCGAGGTGCCACAGGCACTTGCTGTTCTCCAGAAGTACTCTAAAGTCTTCACGGCCGCTCAGCGACGCCAGCTCGTGAAGCTCGTAGGAAGTGATGGCGATGCCGACGCAGGTGCACCAGCGCGCGTCGCGAAGCCTTCCAAGTCATCCGTCAAGGGGCGCTCGCTAGGCAAGGTTGCCCCGAAGTATCGCTTGCCTACCGGCGAGACTTGGACGGGTAGAGGGTTGACGCCGAAGGTCTTCAGTGCTTGGGCTAAGTCCGCTGAAGGCAAGGCCTGGATCGCTGCGAACGTCGGCGAGAAGTATCCTGCCGCCAATTCAGTCAAGCCGACGGCTAAGGTCGGCAAGGCCGTGCTCAAGAAGGCAAGCAAGGTCGGCCCCAAGAGTAAGGGGGCGAGTGCTCCGGCCAAAAAGGGCGCCAAGAAGATCGTTCGAAGGCCTGTTCGCAAGGCAAAGTCCGCCTGATCTGCAAGCGAGTCTTCTGATCTACTGGAATCAAAGAAATTTCAAACCTGTACTACTACGTTGAGGACGCTACCGAGAGTCCTTGCGGATAGGGCTCCGCTGGCAGCCCTAGGAAAGTACACGTGATGACGAACAGCAAGATCGAGTTGATCTACTGCGTGATGGTGGTCGCCACAGCAGTATTGGCGGGAGTGGTGAAGTGCACCGCCCCAAGCAACTGCATCAACTGCAGCTTCATGGATCCCTGATCCCTATTGGCGGCATACAGAACGCACAAGGCCCGGCTAGTCCGGGCCTTGTGCGTTTCTGCTGTCAACTAAAAAGGAAACGAAGATGGTTAACTCATTTGAAGGCCTAGCCCAGCGCATACGAGGCCTCTGGTTGGCAACCTCAAGCCGGAGGCTTGGGCGCTGCGACACCCCGACAACTGCCGATCGAGGAGGTGGAAGTGGAAAAGTAAAGATCCCGCGTAGGCCTCTGTCAAAGAGCGTCACTCGTGCGGCCATTGCCAGTCTCAGCAAGGCAGGAGGTCGATCATGATGCGAACCCACGCTCGAGTAGATCCACTAGACCGTAGCCAATGCGCTGCGATGGAGGCGGCCTCGCAGCTTCGAGATGACAGGGCGATCGCTCGAGCACTACGAATACTGCAGCGCCGAGCTTGTAAGCCAGGGCAAGCTATGAGTGACGTCGCCACCTGTGGTGCATTCTTCCGCCTTCGACTAGCTCACGAGACGCGGGAGCACTTTGAGGTGGCGTTTCTCGACGCACAGCACCGGCTTCTGGCGGTGGAACGGCTGTTCTCAGGAACAATCGATGGTGCCAACGTGTATCCAAGGATTGTGCTTCAACGAGCATTGGCCCTGAACTCAGGGGCTGTGATCCTGGCCCACAATCACCCCAGCGGGAACCCTGATCCTTCCGCGGCGGACAGAGCGATTACGGCCCGCCTCAAAGAGGCTCTGGGCATGGTCGATGTAAGGCTGCTGGATCACTTCGTTGTGACGGCAGACCAGGCGCTATCGTTGGCCGCGCGGGGAATGCTCTAACGAAGCGGCCGCCGCTTCATTGATACCTGCCAAGAAAAACTTGGTGCGGTGGACCCGCAGTAAGCGTGGCCCGGCTGTTAGAGGGCGGGCCCGGAGGTCTCAATTTTGTCTATGAACTCCTGGCGCCTATCGGGGGGTAGCTTGGCCAAAGAAGCAAGTGCCATAGCTAGCTCTGCCTGCTGCTTCTCGCCGAGTGTTCCCAGGCACAAGATCGCATCAGCCATCGCTGAGCTGCCTGCAACAAGGTAGGCGGGTGGGACCTCAAGGGCAGCTGCCAGCACGAAAAGCGAATCAAGGCTGACGGCCATTGATTCGCTTTCATATCGGCTTACACGTGCCGACGCTGTGTCCTTATCCAGCCCCATGCGAACTCCAACTTCACGTTGACTAAGCCCCCGTAAAGCACGGGCTTGTCGCAAGCGTGCAGCAACCACGCCGCGAGGAACGGTCGTATGGCTGTTCATGAACGGTTGGAGGGCTTCGGCCGCATGCCAACAGGATGACGCCACTTCTACGCACGGGGTAGACTCTACGTGGCGCGTAAGTTTTCTGCAACCTCAAGGCCAATCAAATGACCGTTCGCAGCGGGTGACGTGTCGCTAGCAGCGGGAATCAGTCAAACGGGCAATTCAATTAACAAGGAGCAACACACCATGGGCGTCATCCTCTACAACGTTCTGATGACCCTCTTCCTGGTCCCTTTGACCATCAGGGCGTACCTGAGCCTCAAGAAAAATCGGCTCCCGTTGCCACACTTCCAGAACAACGTGGTGGTCAACCGGGTCAAGCTACGCAAGGCAATCGGCATTTGGTCGCCGATTCTCTTCTGGGCCTTCCACGTCGGCTGGTTGATGTTCAACTGGTCTATCGACGCATGGATCGGGGTCCTGGCGACGAGCGCCTACATGGTCTCCAGTGCCATGCTCTCCAGCCAGATCAAGGCTAAGCAGATCGGGGTCATCCCCGAGCAAGCCGCTAGTGGCAAGGACCCAGCCTGATGGGCTTTGAGCGACTAGCAAATGGCTGGTTGCTTCGCATGTCTTGAACAGAAATGAAAAAAAAACGATAGATGAGCAGCGAGCGTCCTGGGTAAGGGATCGAGCTTCGGAGTTGTGGGCTCGGGCTAGTGCACTGGACGCAAATCCAGATGGCTGCTGGTGGGATCGCGCCCGTCGGCGACGGGTAGCCGATAGGCTGATCAGAGAGGCGGTCTACTACGAGCGACTCGCGTATCAACTTGATGGGCTAATGATCAGTGACGATTGGCTGCCGTTCTAGCTCATGGCTTGAAGCGAGATAGAGACTGGCAGGGGGCGTTGCGCCCCCTGCTAGGACTCAAATCCGTTTTCCTTTGATTCCTGTGCCAAGCAGCCGTTCATTGCACGCTTCGAACGTCATCCGTCTCAAGCCTTGCAAGATTGGGGGGGGGAAGTCGGGCTGTGATGGAGTAGAGCGCGTAGCTAACGATCACGCGGTCAGGCCCTCGCGCGATAGTTCTTCCTAGCTGGCAGCCCTGGCCGGAACCGACAACCTTCGCGACGGATCGAACTTGCCCGGGGGAGGACGAGACTGAAAGCCCACCGCTCTGGTTTCACGGCGAGATCTTCGCGTCGGCAGTGATCTGACGACCCTAAAGAGGTTGGCGACGCTACCCGCTCACGCCGGAACGGGTCCAAAACCGAAACCTTGAATTTTTGTACATTCCGTTCGTGACCGCCAACGGATCAAATGCATCTCGACAGGCGCACGGCCTGTCGGGAATCCGGCCGGACTCCTTCCCATCTACATACGAAGGTTTCCAAAAATGAACACGATCCAGATGCGTTCGGCGCAGATCCCGAACTATGGCGCTGCTTTGCCTGCTGACGCTGCATCGGCTTACATGCCCGAAAGCCTGCGGGACCGTCCGGCCCTGAGCTTCAAGGAACTGCTCCGGGTGATCCCGGTCGGCCGCAGCAAGGCCTATGTACTGATGAAGGAGGATCCGTCCTTTCCCAAAGGCGTTCCCCTGTACGACGGAGAGAACTCGCCCAAGTTCTATTGGACCCACGAGGCTATCGCCTGGCTGCAGGGCCGCGCAGCCAAGTCCGGCGCCAGCAAGGGAGGGGTGTGAGCATGAACACCCTCGCTGACACCCCGGCCGGCATCAATAGCCCCCTCGACCGCCTACAGCATGCCTTGGCTCAGGATCTGAACCTGGGCAAGAGCAAGCTGGAGACGGACTTCCGTGAAGCCTACCCGGTGCTGGAGCAGCACCTGATTCAGCGTATGCGCAAGCGGCTGGTGATGGAGCGCTTCAATGCTGCTTACAGCTACAAACTGACCCAAGCCCAGTTCCGCAAGATGTTGAATGCGGAGCGGGTGCGCCGGAAGGAAACCGGCGATGTCGTTATCTGCACTGGCTGCGGGCGGCCCCTCCATGAGCAGGCTGCCACCGAGCAGGGAGAAGTCGAATGATCACCTCCTTCGGACGGGTCGCGCCCCGGTATCCCTTGAACGCCTTCCTGGTGGTGGCGCGCGATGCTGGTAACGAGATATCCCGCAATGTCCAGGCACCAGAGGCGTTGATCGGCATGAGCTTGATCCACGCCATTTCCATGGCATGCCAGGGACTGATCGACGTCAAGCTGCCCACGGGGCAGGTCAGGCCCGTGTCCCAGAACCTGCTGATCATCGCCGAATCGGGCGAGCGCAAATCGACGGTGTCCTCGCTGCTGTTTGCGCCGTTCCGCGATGCGGATACAGAAGCAATGGCATCTCACAAGGAAAAGAAGGAAACGTATCAGGCTGAGCTGGGCGCTTGGGAGGCGAAGAACAAAGGCCTGCGTAGCGCTGTTGCGCGAGCGGTCAGTCGTGGCCAGGATAGCGACGAGCTGGAAGCTCGACTACTGGAGCACGGTCGCTGCAGGCCGATCGAACCACGACTGCGCTACTTCATGCGCCAGGAGATCACCGGTAAAGCAATCACCGAAGCGCTGGTGGGCGACGGGGAGTCGATTGCGATCAGTACTGACGAGGGCCATGTCCTGTTTCGAAGCGAAGCGATGTCGCATTTGGGCCTGTTGAACCGGCTGTGGGACTCGCCCGGCGTGCTCATGCGCGATCGTGCCGACGAAAATCTGCTGGCCATGAATCCGCGCGTGTCGGTCAGCATCATGACCCAGCACGAACCGCTCAAGGCATTCTTGGACCGGAAGGGTTCAGTCGCCAAAGGCAGCGGCCATTGGGCGCGTTACCTGGTGGGCAGGCCGCAATCGAACATGGGCTTCCGTCAGGTAAACGGAGAGGAGCCGACCTGGGAGCACCTGCCGGTGTTCCAGCAACGGATCCGTGTGCTGCTGGATCGATACCGAACAATGATCGAATCGGGATCGCTCCAACGCGAACTGATCGAGTTCAGTCTGGACGCGAAGTGTCGTTGGGTGGAGCTGGCGCAGGAGACCGAGAGCCTCTTGCGTCAGGGCGAGTACCTGAGCGACATCAACGACTTTGCTGCCAAGGTGATGGAGATCCTGGCGCGGCTGGCGGCGGCGATGCATTACTTTGCGGAAGAAACCGGCCCGATCTCAGTTGATACCCTCAATCGAGCCTTCGAGATCGTGAAGTGGCACGAGAGCGAGTACAAGTACCTGTTCTCGCCCGAAACCGCAGCGCCTCAGGACCTGGTCGATGCCCGGGCCGTCGCTCACTACCTCAAGGCGCGGGTCTGGCGCGGTACATACTCTGATACTTGGGTTCCACGGAATGACGTCCTGCGTAAGGGCCCTGTCCGGAAGCGGGACCGCCTGACGGCCGCCTTGGACCTGCTCCAGATACGTGGGGCGATACGCATAGGGACGGGGTATAGGGATCGGAAGTGCCATCTGCAGTTGATCAACTACTTCTTCAACCAGCATCAGATGTCGCTCTAGGACGGGGTAGAGTTCGGGGGAGGCGAGGACACTCGTCCTCCCCGCCCTCTACATAGGCCAATTTTTCTCTCTGCAGTCAGGCCAAGACCTGAGCGATTCTGCGACAAAATCGCAGAATCGCTACTGTTCAATTGGGGCCGGCATCATGGCCAGCCCGGTACGCCACGTACTGGGCCTTCTCCCCATCGGCCATCTCCTTGACCAACAGCGGACCCAGGTGGCGTTCTGCTCGCCGGTCCAGTCCCTGGTCCCGAAGCCTGCGGTGGTCCACTCTGGTGCTGTGCCCGCACTCAGCCAGCATCTCATTCTGGATGTCGGCTACCAGCTTACGCCTGGCCGTTACCTCCTGCCTCAGCTCCATGGGGCTCTTCCCCCCGCTGTCCTTTCTGCAGCCCCCCTCAGCTGGACGGGCCGGGTTGTACCGCGAAAAGGTGCGAACTGGGGAGCGTTCGATTCCATCCGGAACGCGGTCCGAACACATCAGGTGCACATGCGGGTTCTCGATGCCGCCTAGAGCACCTGCTAGCGCGTGGATTGCGTACTGGTACGGTTTGGTTCCGGCCAGCCGTCGAGCAAGGCGCTCTGCCAGCTCGATCAACTGGGGTTGGGTCAGTTCGCTGGGCAGTGCGATCTCATGCTCGCGATAGGCCGCGCCGTTAGCGCGCTCATGGCGATCAGCCGTGCTCCAGAACGCTTTGGGGTCGTCCTGGGCCCAAGTCGGTAGGTTGCCATGACTGGCGTGGACCAGGTCCTGCCGCTCGCTGTACGACCCTTGTCGCAGGATGTACCCGCCATGTCTGCGAGCGGTGCCCTTCTTGCCGCTTTTGATGCTGTAGTGGAAGCTTGCCATCGGTGTATCACCCTTTCTCTATGCGTAAATGGAAAAGGCCGACAAGATTGCTCTTGTCGGCCTGTGTGAAGTGCAGTGGTTCGTTAGCGGATGTGGTGCGATAGAGAAACGGTAAGTGCGCGTGTCAAATCCCCCCGTATGCGGCTTTGAACTGGGGGGATCTATACCTGTTCCTTCTACAACGACCGTCTCTCTGTGCCTGCTAGCTACGAGCCCATCACTTCCATATACATAGAACTGGTGATGTAAGAAATTACTGCTCCCCTCGGTAGTGATCGATGACCAGATCCTTGGCCAGGTTTACGCAGTAGAAGTTCAGTGCGTTCAAGCCCGCTGCGATCGCGGCGATGTCCTTGAGTTCTAGCACGGACTGATAAGCACCCAGTACCGCCACCTGGTAGCTCATCCAGGCGCGATAGCTGCTGATAGTTCCATTGAATGCGGCTTGGTACTCGTAGAACCGATTCAAGTAGATTTGCATCACGCCTTGATGTTGATAGGGCTGTTCATCACTCAGCCCTCTGTCGAACAGACGTTGTGGGTTCTTGCCCTGATCGGTCTGTCCGTGCCAGTACGGCTTGTAGTCACCGCCGCTTTCCTGCTGGTAGCGGAACGAGCAGAATGCAGCTAGCACGTCGTACACGGACAGGACAGTACTGTCTGTGTCAGTGCAGTCGAGCGAACGATGGGCGTACGAGATTAGAAGCGATCTGACGCGATCGCGATGTGCCTGGAGCTGCCTTATGGTTGTAGGGATGCCGGTCGCCTTGAGGACCAGATCGCACATATCCTCGGGATGCTCTAGCAGCAGGTGGTGGAACGTACTGACTGAGAATACGCGGCTCGTCGGTCCATGGTGCCGCTGGGCGCCACGGGCTGCCACATGGCAGAATCGCTCTGCATCCTCTTTGATGCAGCCGACCTTCCCTTGAATACGAGTTGCATCCAGATGCTTGGGGTAGTGGTAGATGAAGTGCCGGAAGGAAAGGGTCTGCAGATACGTGTACATCGCCTCATTGGCGGAAGGAATGTTTCCCTCCTTCAGTTCAACGCGAAACTGTTTCAGCGGGGTCGACAGCGAGGTGAATGCGCTGGCGAGTAGTGCCTCATTCGGACCGAATGCACCACGCAGGATCTGGGACACCTCATCATTGGTACGCTCGACATGGAGGAGCAGGTTCTCAGCTACGGAGTGATCCTCCCGGTGCGGGAGCATCTGCGAAAGCAATTGAATCCGAGAGGGATCGATCTCCAGTGCGAGTGATTGGCACAGTGCCTGGATCAGTGATGAGGCGTCTGCGTCACGTGGGGTGGTGGTGACAGTGCTGAACTCCATGGATGCCTCGCCAACAGCTTGCGGCGGTGCAAGCAGGCGAAACACATTCCTACTGTGGTTGTGGTCCGCAAGGAAGAGTAGGCGAATGGTTTTTAATGCAGGCAGCGGTAGCAGCTGATTCCTGCCCGCTACTTGGATGCCAATCGACCTCTCGAGGAAGTCTAGCGTTCGCTTCAGCGACCTGAGCGTGATCAATTCGCCACTTGGTCTGTCGATATCTAAGTTCAATACGTTGATGAGTTCACCAAGAGCTGCTCCCCGCGCGTTCTCCATCGGCAAAGATTGGAACGCTAGATTCGCTGCGCTTGCCGGTTGCTGAGCTGAATTCTGCATATGAAAGCCCCTTTTCTGAACTGTGTGGCTGCGGACGCAAGCCTCATTCTTAGCCTTGCATGCCATGCCGTCAGGCTCAATATTGTTCGGGCGGGCCAGGGATGCATCGCGACGAAGTTCAGGCGCATCTCCGGCGCCAGGGCCTAATCTCCCGCGGTGTCGGTGCTGCCGTCGGTATCGCGCATCACTCAGGGAGGACTGATTTCGTCAGAAATTTCGTGGCGATTGCGACAAGTGACGGGCCGGCTCCGCACGCGGTTCCATGCCGCATCGCACTACTGCGACTCGCATCGGCTTCAGTTCGGATAAATAGTCAAAACGCCTCTGCACATTTCGATGCAGAGGCATCAAGGCAGGTCACCGCAGGCCTCGCTATCGCATTTCACACACTCAACGTCAAGCCCCGTCAGGGAAGGAGGGCTTACATCTTGATTGTCCAGGCGTTCCCATAGTTGCCTCCCGCATCAGTGATGCGGCATGTGCAGCTGAAGAGGATTTTTCTTGACATGAGTTCTGGAAAGTGGTGATCTTGGGTTGTGCCTGTCATATTTGAACGCGTCAAGAAATTGAGCTCGCAGAGCTAATCTGCTGGACATAGGACGCCATAAGGAATCGCCGGTAATTTCCGGCACCCGAGGCGCAGGGATTTGCGCCATCACATGGAGTGAGAAGATGCACGATTTGACAGAAGTGGAAGTTCAGAGTGTTTCTGGCGGCATGGGGACAACTACGAAGGTCATGATCGGAGCCGCAGTGGTCGGCTCCCCCTTGATTGGTGCGATGCTGCTTCTTGGCTACTACTCCAACAATCAATGCTGATCTGATTCTTCTAGCCAAATCAAAGGACATGACTATGGAAAACGGAATTGTCGAGCTCAACATGAATGAAGTTGAGCAGGTCTCGGGCGGTAACCTCTTGATTCTAGGTTCCGTCGGCGCTGTTGCAGCATTTGCATACCAGGTGGGTAAGGACATGGCGGCGCGTGATGCGCTGCAGTGCCCCGCACGCTGAGCCTTGCATTTGCATTGATTGGTCAGCGCCCGTTCTCGGGCGCTGACTTTAGAGCTGCTGACACCTATGGATGGAGACGGCATGAGTGACGCGAACACAATCACCGCAACAGAGAAGATTCGCCGAGATTCGGCAATTCTTGGCGTTTTCATATTCTCTATTCTGGGAATTTCCATCAGTGGCATGTACTTCGTTGGAGCATTTCTCTGCGTAGCATTGGCCGCTCTCCATAGGCGCAAGTCAATTCTCATATACGCTGCTTTTTGTGCTGGGTTTGTCGCGATGATTGGCGCATATCAGGTCGGCAAGGACATGGCGCAGAGAGATGGTCTGGCGCACTCATCGGGCAGTTGTCAATCGGTTCTGCAGCCTCGTTCGGGCGGCTTATTCTGATCTACATTCCTAATGCCAGATGATTGGGTGGCGCGGCAATCAATGCAGCAGACTTCTGTCGAGAAATTTCACGACCCGGTGAGTTTGATGTTGGCCGCGTTCCCGTAGGTTCCACCCACTCATCTGCCTCTAATCTAGTGGCAAGCCACGCCGGCCGCGGCATGGGTTCCGGCGGGCATCCGCCATCGGAAAAAGAATGCATGGCCGACGGAAGAAAGTCATGGTGCCGGTCGCCACGAGAATGTTGGTGTACTTGCGAGGATCAGCGTGGATCCATTTGATGGCTGATGAGCACGCTATTTACAAGCTAACAGAGGCATCTGATCTACTTCTTTCAAATCGCCCAGAGCAGGAGATGCTCTCGGTCTCTCTACATCAACAACAAAAGACATGAGCATGGACGCTGTACTGCAATCAGAAGCTGCCGAATGCGGTCTTGCGTGCTTGGCGATGATTGCGTCCCATCATGGAAATCATGTCGGCTTGCGTGAACTGCGTCGCCGTCATTCAGTGTCTCTCAAAGGCACCACGCTAGCGCAGATCATGGATGTCGCCGGGCAGACAGGCTTCCTATGCAGGCCACTCCGCCTTGATCTGCAGCACCTTTCGAAATTGACTCTGCCGTGCATCATTCATTGGGACCTAAACCATTTCGTAGTACTTGAGCGAGTGAAGAAGGGCGGGGTCTCGGTGCTTGATCCCGCTTTTGGGCGGAGGCTACTGCCGCTTGCCGAGTTCTCAAATCATTTTACCGGCATCGCCCTGGAGTTGAGCCCTAGGGCTGAGATGCAGCCCTGCGCGCCGCCTCGCGCAATTACGTTCACCCAATTGACCGGCAAGGTCACTGGGATATGGCGGGCGCTCAGCTTGGTCCTTCTGCTTTCACTGGCGTTGCAGGTCTTTGTGCTCCTTGCACCCTTCTTCATGCAGTGGGTCGTAGACCATGTATTGATCGCAGCAGATCGCGACTTACTAACAGTACTAGGCGTGGGCTTCGGACTGGCATTCATGCTGCAGGTTGGCATAGGCGTGGTCCGTGGATGGACCGTCATATATCTTTCAAGCCGACTGGGCCTTCAGTGGACTGGAAATGTATTTAGCCATCTTCTTCGGCTACCGCTGGATTTCTATGAAAAGCGCCATTTGGGAGATGTGGTCTCTCGCATGGGCAGTGTGCAGGCGATCCAGCGCACCCTTACAACGAGCTTTGTGGAGGCGGCGATCGATGGTCTGATGACCATCGTCACTTTGGGCATGATGTTGCTCTACAGTTGGAAGCTGGCGCTGGTCACCCTTTTTGCGGTAGCACTCTATCTGGTCACAAGGGCAATGGCGTTCCAGGCGATGCGTAGCAGTACTGAGCAGCAACTCATCGCAGCGGCGCGCCAACAAAGTCATCTGTTGGAGTCCATCCGAGGCATGCAGTCGATCAAAGTGGCTGGTCGTGAAGAACTGCGTCGATCGGGCTACCAAAATTTGATGAATGATGCCGTCAATTGTGACGTTCGGCTATCTAGATTCAATTTGATATTTGGTAGCGCAAATCAGCTGATTTTTGGCATAGAGCGAATCGCCGTGGTTTGGGTTGGTGCGGTACTTGCCATGCAGAACGTATTCTCGGTCGGTATGCTGATTGCTTATCTAGCATACAAAGATCAATTTTCCCAACGAGTTGGTGGCCTCATTGACAAGTGGATCGAGTTCCGCATGCTGCGTCTCCACGGTGAGCGTCTGTCCGACATTGTTCTGACTGTGCCTGAGGTAGCAAGGGCCGATGCCGGAAGCTATGAAACGCCGCACGGTCTACGCATCGAGGTGGAAAACCTTGGATTTCGCTATTCGCCGACCGAGCCCTGGGTGCTGCGTGGCTGTAGTTTGACCATTGAAGAGGGGGAATCAGTTGCAATTGTGGGTGTGTCAGGCTGTGGGAAGACCACGCTTTTGAAGCTGCTGCTTGGGCTGTTGACGCCAACGGAAGGACAGATCCGTGTCGGCGGTGTACCTCTGGACAGAATTAGAAAAGAGCATTATCGAGGCATCATCGGCGCAGTTATGCAGGACGATCAGCTTTTCGCGGGAAGCATCAGCGACAATATTTCTTTCGATGCCGAAGCGTTGGACGAACATCGCGTACAGGATGCAGCTGTTCAGGCTGCCGTCCACGATGACATCGTGACCATGCCAATGGGTTACAACAGTTTGATAGGAGATATGGGGACTACTCTGTCTGGTGGTCAGAAGCAACGAGTTATTCTCGCACGAGCTCTTTATAGGCGGCCTCGACTTCTTTTCCTTGATGAGGCTACCAGCCACCTTGATATGGATCGAGAACGTTTGGTCAACGCAGCTGTACAGAAGCTTGATCTGACACGTGTGATCATCGCTCATCGCCCGGAGACAATCGCAAGTGCCGACAGGGCTCTGGTGATGCATGCTGGTGAGATCGTGCAAGAGCTGCGTAAGATTGACGCCGCTAGTCGAACTGCCGAGCCTACTGCTGCGGTTTCGGCATGAGCGGCCTGTTTCGATCTGAGGTGGTGGAGGCAAAGCGTGGAAGCTGGCTTGGAAGCATATCGCTTGTGCAGCCAGTTAGGCTGTGGATGCTTGCGATCGCGGCAGGTCTTTCAGCTTGTTTGATCGTCGGCTTTCTTACCCTTGGGGAGTACACCCGTCGCTCCAGAGTTACTGGCGAACTGGTTCCAGATCTAGGGCTGTCTACTGTGATCGCGCCTTCGTCTGGTTTGATTTCTGTGCTTCACGCAGAGGAAGGCGAGCATGTGGTGCGAGATTCGCCTCTGTTGCTGATTAATGTCCCTAGGGTAACGGCCTCTGGTGATGATGCGCTGGAGGTTTTGCGCAAGGGGCAGGAGGCACGCGTGGAGAGCTTGGGAATTCTTCAGGACTCCCAGGAGAAGCAACTTCTGGCGCAAGAGCGCGGCGTGAAACAGCAGCGCGACAATCTTCGTCGCGAGCTCCTACAGATTGAGGGTGAAATAAATACGCGTGGTGAGCAAGTGCGGATCGGTCGCGAAACGGTGCAACGTTATCGAGAAGTGGTAGATCAGCGATACGTAAGCCTGGTTCAGCTCAACCAGCAGGAGCAAGCGATGCTCGATATGCTTAATGCGCAGCAGGCGCTGCAGCGTCAGGCAACGTCGCTTCGGCGCAGTCTTGCCCAGCTGGACCAGACTCTTGCCGAGCTTCCGCAACAGAGGCGGTCAGCTCGCGCCGGAGCGGAGCGTGATTTGGCCGCGTTAAGTCAGGAAGCCGTACAGATGGAGGCCAATGGCGAGCTGTTGCTACGCGCGCCGGTGTCTGGTCTTGTCGCCAGTCGCTTGGTCGAGCCAGGGCAGACTGTACAAACTGGGCAGCCCATACTGAGTCTGTTGCCCGAGGAATCAAAATTGCGGGCCTTGCTTCTGGTTCCCAGCTCCGCAATCGGATTTATTAAAGCTGGTGATCGTGTGCTCCTTAGGTATCAAGCCTACCCGTACCAAAAATTCGGCAGCCACCAGGGAAAAGTCATCCGCATCTCCAGAAGTCCGGCCGTGGGTAGCCAAGGAAAGGACGTCGATATGAGCGAGCCGCGGTACAGCGTACTCGTGTCATTGGACGAACAGACCGTACTGGCTTACGGGAAGGTCGAAGCGCTACGGCCCGGGATGAGATTGGAGGCAGACATCATGGGGGAGCGGCGGAAGCTGTATGAATGGATACTTGAGCCGCTTTACTCCGTGACCGGAAGGATCGGTGGCTGAACTTCCTGGGGCACTTCGACCTGCCTGCGCTGCTGAACGATTGATAGTTTTGTGGAATTCAGCAGCAGCAACGGCGCTCGCTTGATGAAGTGCACTCGCTTGATTAGCTATCTGCAAACCGGTCTGGCGGTCAGGCGCACGTTCTTGCGCGTGTTCCGATCGTGTAAGACGCTCGGCCGCGAGCTGTTCGCGCAGCTCGTGCTGGACTACATCATCTTCGGTACGGCCGATGTTGAGCAGCGGCGTGCCATGTCCGATGCCCACTCCAGCCTGATGTCGCCTTTGGCGTTGCCAAGCTTCCCACATCAATGCCTTCTAGGTGTGCGTGTAGAAGATCTTGGTTGGCCGAACCATCCGTCGGGGCGGGCGACTGCGCGAAGCGGTTTGCTGGGGCCTATTGAAACGGCCTTTTCTGCAGTGCGTGGCTTATTTCTTGCGATTGGATTGATCGTGGCATCAAAATCACATGCTGATCCGAACGTTGCGTCCTCGACTCTCAACCAGCATCTCGGCTATCTGGGTGCATCGGTTGGCGAACCTACGTCCCCACAGGGCGCTCAGGTCACGATCTCGGCCGAACGAGCTGGCGTGTCGGATTACGGTGGAGTGATCTACACGACCAGTGCTCAAGCATGGATCAATCAGGTGGTTCGTGTTTCCGCATTGCTTGGAGCAGCTAGTCCGAATGCTAAGCCGTGGCTCTGGGTGAGGGCAGATGGAAGCTCAGGTAGATCGCTTAGGTTTGCCACATCAGCAGGCCGGCCCGCTTCTGCTGACGGTTACACCAACATCGACCTCCGAATTCCGCCAGATGCTACGAGTGTTGCCTTTGGCGTCGCCATGCGTGGAGCAGGGGAGGTGGTGGCTAAGGACGTCAAGCTCGCGATCAGTGAACAGAAGATCCCTGGCAGTGAGGCCAGCGCCGAGCAGGTCTATAGCGAGGCCCTAAAGGTGGTTCTCGATAACGCATATCGTTCCAGCAACTTGCCCAAGAACTTGCACGATCTCAAGCCGGAATTGTCAAGCCGGCCCGGTACTGGCTATCAGGCAGAGAAATCGGTTCGCGCACTTCTGCGCCAACTCAAAGACTCCCACAGCATCTACGTCAGCGCGGAAGAGGCCTATCGCTATTCGAACTCAGGCGGTAACCCTGACTTGGCCTCGGTTTCTCTAATCGACGGTAAGGTCGGCTATGTGCTAATGCCTGCAGTCGGGGGCACCGACCCCGAGCTCGCGCTAAAGTTTTCTACGGAAATTGGCAGGAAGCTGAGGGACATCAATCCGCAAGCACGTTGCGGTTGGGTTGTTGATCTGAGAACGAATACCGGCGGAAGCATGTGGCCGATGGTGTCAGCCCTGGGCCTTTTTTTCGGGGACGAGCGCCTTGGCGGATTCAAGGCCAGGAATGGCAGCATCAATTGGTGGTCGATGAGTTCTCGATGGGTCACGCCGGTCGCCGGCCAGTCGGAGGCACATGACGCGAAGATCGCTGTTCTTCTTGGGTCACGGACAGCTAGTTCAGGCGAGGCGGTCGCTGTGGCGTTCATCGGGAGAGAGGGCACGCAGAGCTTCGGCATGGCAACAAGTGGAAAGGCAAGTTCCAATCGCAAGTTTCCGTTACCCGATGGCAGCGCGATCTACCTAACGACGGCCGTTGACGTGGATCGATCCGGGCGGGAGGTAGGGGAGAGAGTTGTTCCGGACATTCTTCTTTCCGAGGAAGTTGTTTCGCGTAGCGAAGTCCCCAAGGAAGCCCTGGATTGGCTCACTACGTCCTGCCCATTCCGCAAGCAATAGTAGAAGCCGATGCTGCTCAATCATTTCACTCCTCCTGACAAGGCTGACGTCAGGGCGCGTTTACGCGGGCGCCTCGGGGCCTTGGAAGTCGCACGGCTTGACCTTATCGCCAGACGCCATCAGTCACAGCCCGTTGATTTCTGTCGAGTCGAGGCCGATTACTGGCTGGGGTGTAACCAAGATCTGCTTCACCCCCTCTCTGAAAAGTGGCTCCAGAATCAGGCCGGATCAGCTCTCCGAGCGCATCGAGATCTGTCCGAAGAAGTAGAACTGGCTCGACAGGCAAGGCAAACGCTTAGGGGTTGTGAGGTCCTCAACCCTGATGAGCTTGTCGCCTGGCTCTGCGGCGTGAATCGTTTGGCCGTTCAAGGCGGCGGAGGGTTACGCACGACCCATGTGTCGCTTAGCGCAGATAGATTTGGGAGACAGAGCACATTTGCAGCTCCCGATGACCTGCGTCGGCAACTCGACTTGCTGAGTTCGGCAGCACAAGATTGGGAGGATTATCGTGGGTTTAGAGCACTGCTCGTGCTTGTGGCTATCCTTGCAATCCACCCGTTCGTTGACGGCAACGGAAGAACCGCTCGAGCTTGCTTTAACGCTGTTCTGGCAGATGAGTTGGTGTCTCCGTTCGTTCCTTTGCGGCTGATCTTCGACTGCTCAAGCGGCGGTTTTGAAATAAGGTTACGCGACGCAATATTCAACGGAGCGTGGGGAGGCGTTGTTTCATACTTGACTACAACAATGGATCGCAGCTAGACAGCGTTTTGGTGATTCCGCGTTCAGGGTGGAGCTGCCTAGGATGTATGCAGTTGACGCCCTGAGTATCTATCTGCATCCAGTAACTTCCGCAGTGGCGATGGGCCTGTACGCGGCCGGTTACAAGGACGCTGCAGATGCCATTCTGTACGCACTGAGTCAGCAGAAAGGTAGTCAGGATAGAGTGGTTTATCCACTGGTGTTCGTCTACAGGCAGGGCATTGAGCTTCAGTTGAATATGTTGCTGCCGCTTGCAAGGAGACTGGCCGGAAAGGCGTCCAAGAATGACCACAGTCATGGGCTGATGCCAATGTGGAGCGAGCTGCGACCACTTCAGGATGAGTTGACCCCGCGCGAAGATGATGCCGAGCTGCCTGCCATTGAGAGCTTCATCGAGCAGATTGACAAGGTAGATCCGCAATCGTTCTCGATCCGGTACCCAACCACAAAGCAAGGGTCTGAGTCACTGCCAGATCTGCGGCATATCAACGTCCGGCAGCTCAGTGAAATCATGGATAGCATCTTCAGGATGCTTGGTGGAGTTCACTTTGAGTTGGGGGAGATGGACCAAGTGGGTGAGGACTTCGAGTTCTAGCCGCATGCGGAGCCTTTAGGGGGAGGCTTAATCGAACTGCGCGAAGCCTTCGCAATCAAGTAGTGTGTCCAGCGAACTCGACAGGTTCACTCGGTACTTCCGGTCAAGACCCGCTTGGCGTGCCCTTGAGATTGATGCCTTCTCGGCTATCACGTGTGTCGAATAGGGTACAGATGTGTACATTGCTTGCATATCAAACAGGTCATTCGGGCTGATCTTCCCGGACTCAGCTTCACGGCGGGCTGAGAGTTCTGCCTCAATACTTAAGGTGGGAGTCTTAGTGATCAGGCTTGTGACTGCGCAGTCGCCAAGTGCAGCCAGATCAGTGATGCCTTTGTTCAGATCACTCAGTACGCGCTGGAATAGCTCTTGATGCTCTTGGAACAATATGGCCGACATCACTCGAACCCGTAGTTCTACAGGAATCCCTTGCAGTCGAGTACGCCTCTCTTCGATGTCCGAAACGGCCTTGTCGGCTAGTTTGGATAGCATTGCGTGCGCATGGCGTCTCTCGCCGTCGTCTTGGCCGGTCATGAAGTCCAGGTACGCTTCGGCCGGGCTACCTCTGGAGCAGAGTGCCTCCAGAAATGCATTGCCCTGCTGTGGGGCTACGAGGCTGTCAAGCGGAGCGAATGCCTGCCAGAAGCCAGGCACAATTGCCCAGTGAGGGACGCGCGGTGAAGCTTCCAGGCCGAAACTGTCGGAGAGTAGATCTCGAACCTCGATTTCTATTCGAGCAGTGCGACTGCAGTAGACATAGCCCCTACTCAGTACGGCCTGCGCCGAGGCCAGGTTCCTTCTGCTCTCAGCATCATTTCTCTTTGAAGTCTCTAGGATGTGCGACAGTGAGAGTGGAAAGATGGCCCGCCCCTTCGCCACCGCGTGAAGGCACTTTCTGTACAAGTCTTGGGCGCCCTCTGATCCCTTGCCCACCTTGGCGCGGGCCATCGATATCCAATGATTCTGGTCTAGATAGATTATTTCCATACAACAATCATACTCTCTGCAATCGCTGCCACTGGTTGCAACCTGGTCTAGGTTTCCTGAGAGAGGCCATGGGCGGATAAGTGCCAAGCCCGGGAGTGCTCCCTCCGCCGGGCCCGAATCCATTGCCAACTAAGAGTCGGAATCAAGCGATTCTTGGGGGATTACCCTCCCTACCCGACACATCCACGTCTATTGTGGATCTGACGAAGTCCAGGGTCCGCTTCAGCGACCTGATCCTGATCAATTCTCCACAGGTCATCCCTTGGCGCTGCATGAGTATTCTCAACGTTCTGCTTCGTCCTGATCAGCTTCTGGTGGCGGTCGACACCCTCGCGGAAGATGCCTTCTCTGGCGCTACGTCTGCAAGTGCGAAGGCCCGGTTGATTCCGCAACACGATCCGGTGTTAGCGACCCGCGGCTCAACTCAGTTCTTTCTGAGGATATAGGAGCTTTATCTACAGGCTAGCTTCCGAAGCGATTTCACGATGGAGCAGCTGATGCGTGAGCTGGGGGGGGGCATCGACCAGCCTTGGCCGAACTATGAACGGGCTGCCTTAGAAGCTGGCTTACGGGCTGAGATGCTCCACACGGAGCTGGTGCCGGGTGGTTGGTCACCTCAGAGCCAGCGGTTCGAGGCAACGGCGTATGCGAAAAGTGCCACTGCCACGCCTGCACTGGTGCAGCGACTCAACGGTGGCATGGCTTCTCCAGGAGAGCCTCTTGAGGTAAGGAATGATAGCTTCTCGTTATCGGAGATATTGACCGCAGGACGTCTACAGGCTAAGTGGCTGAATAGGCGAGTGGGACGGAGAGTCGCTGGGGGGCGATCTCCTTGTTACCACTCTAAGCAAAGACAGTGCGGAGGTGCGTGTCCTTGGGGCGCTGGAGCCTTGATACCATCGGTGCAGGGGGAGGGGGCAAAGGCCGATGAAGAAAGCCAGTTGCGTGAGCTCAGATCTCGATGACCCCTGCGCAATCAGGAGACTATCCGTCCTTGGTCTTGCTCTATGCGGCATTGGAAAATTGCGCAAATACCTCAAGGAGGGAGTGTGAGCGAAATTCAGGTCGACATGTTGGAAGTGCAGCTTGGTGCATCGATGCTGCTTCAGTTCCAGGTGGGAAAGAGGACGGTTCGCGTCCTTGCGGATGCGGGCAGCAGCCATGGAGCCTACAAGAAAGATCACGTGCTTCTGAAGCTTCAGAAGCTGCTGGCAGACGGAGACGGGTACCATCCTATCGATCTGCTGATATGTACTCATTATGACGGTGACCATCTCAACCAGCTTGTTCCAGTTGTTGAGAACTTTAAAATTAGTGAGGCGTGGCTGCCTCCTGTAGCGGCAGACGACACTGTCGCATGGGAGGAGCAGGATGAGCCGGAGCTGGGTGACTACCTAGGTAACGCATTTCGCGATCTTGATCGCGGACGAGGGAGATTGCGGGGGTACTTGGATCACAAGGCGCGCACGATAGAATCTGTCGCTCAGATCCGGACTGACGTGCAGGCGCGTTGGCAGCGCGGTGAGCACGAGCTCAAGTTGGATGTTCCTGATTGGGAACGCTGCAAGGACGATCCGGATCAATCGGAGGCGTACTTCCGCCAGGCCAGTCGCGTGGCGGGTGCGATCATTGCCAACGGCAGTCAGGCTACATGCGGGGGCGAAGGCCTGCCCACACCTGCGTCTGACATAGTCGAGATGCTTGCTAAGAATTACGGGGAAGACGAGTACTACAAGTGGCAGTACTGGGTTCGCAATGCTGCCGATCATATTGGGTCTTTGGCCGGAACCTATATCAATAGCGGTGCGACTGATCCGCAGATCAGGTCGCTGGCAGGAATCGAGAAGAGTCTTTCTGATCAGGCTATTACTGCAATTCATTTGGCGCGGGTAGTGGAGGCTCTCCAGCGCAAGAGGGTTTGCATTGAATTCAAGTCAATTGCCGACGGGAAGCCGGATACTTACTGCTGGTGCCCGCGATGGAACAGGTTTCTCCTTGGGGTGCCTGAAGTGCCGAGTCTTCCCAAGCTTGTGTTGCTGGGGCCCTCAAAGGGTCTAATTAAGAAGCACTGGAAAAGGCTGCCGACGATTCACTACGTTGCATTTGCACTTATGCAGCATGTTCCAGTGAAAAGCATTACTCCTTCTAATGCACTTAGCTACTCAATGGTTTTCAGCCATAGTGGCCAAGGTGTCTTGATCTCGGGCGACACGGGGTTTGTAGACTTCGTAAAGCCTGAAAGCACGCGCTCCAATCTTCTGTTCTACCCTGAGCTTATCAATGAGCTGAAAACATACCTGCCTATAGTTCAGGTCGCTCACCATGGTGGAAATAACAAATACTTCTACCACGCCCTGCTGGAAGCTGGGCTCCAGTTCCAAAAGGGGCCCTGTTTCCTTCTCCTGTCACACGAGGAGAATTCGGAGCATCGTCCATCGCGAGCGTTCGAAAACTTTATTTCCAGGGTTCATCCATGTGATGTGAAGCTTCTTTTCACGTCAAGGCCGCAGAAGATCGCAACATACAACTATGAACACCTCTACGAATCAGTTGTAGGCAGCCCGTCGAACAATACGAGAGGCGACGTTCAGATCATTTACAAAGGAGGTGTGTGGATGACAACCGAGCACGCGGTAGTCCCCCCCATCTAACGTCCGCCAAGCGGCGGGCTGAAATGACGGACGCCTAATGGCCGACCTACGCCAATTCAAGAGCCTGGGGTGACGTTAGCCCCAGCTTAGAAGACCGACCTCCGAGGCCTTTACGTGCTTGGCTGGTATCTCTTGTTGCTTCAGGTAGACCAGCATTACGTCGCAGCTCTGTTACAGCCGCCGCTTGCCCTCAAATGGTCGCCACGTAGTTTGCGTGCAGTTACCGTGCCATCGATTACGCCAGTCAGGCGCACCCCTGATCTTGACCCGCAAAGCCTGGCCGCGATGCTCGAAGACGCGGCCATCCACGCCAGGCGCTAGCGACTACCCGCCTGGCAGTTCGTCCATGGGCTCGCCGCGCTCGATCGTTGCACTCTTGAAGGAGCTCATCGTGGCGCTTCGAATGTCGCCTTCGAACTGCAATCCTCCATACCGCAGCTCTGTAGCTTCGGTCCGTGGCCGTATGCAGAACTCTGGGACTCGACCAAACCGTTCATGCTCAACCCATTTGGCTGGGTGCGCCTCGAGTACCGGAGACCAACTCTCAATGCTTTCAGTCTCGGGCTCGGTAGGGCGGTAGATCCCAGCCATTGCGTAACGGCAAGGCCCACGCGGCATGCGGTATTCTTCAGAGATCAGCTCATCAGCATGGGACTCTCTGCATATCGCTATATGAAGATGATGCATGGCGCCTGGGAGCCACTCAATTCCTCGCGAGATCAGGTCAGTGAGATCCTCAAGCCCGTGAGTGGTCTGGTTCCTAAGTTTGTTGAAGCCTCTCCACTCCCTCTGCCTCTGGGGATCTGCAGTCTCAACCGTCTCTCCATCGAGAACGAACGCGCGGACGCCCACTAGAGCCGTCTTGCTGTAAGTGTAAGTGTGGTCGCACTCTGAGCACTTGCCCGTCATTTGCTCGCTACCATGCTTAAGCCCGAAGCGCGGGGCTAAGAGGACCTCTAGCGTCTCCAAGCCCGTATAGGCGTTCAGGAAGGCCGTCAACACATCAGCTTCACCAATGGCGCGACCGTACAGCTTCGCTGCGCGGCGTAGCCGATGCCCCTCTTCAAGTCCATCCCAGTGTGCGACCAGCGTCCTTGCCTGAGCAAGCGAACTATCCGAAATACTCTTGCCCCAGTGGTTGACCGAAAGATCAAGGAACTGGAGGAACTCGCGCGATCCGTCATGCTCAAGGCGCTCGACGTAACGTAGCTGAATTGGTTGGAAGTCTATGCCATCCACGAGAGAAAGCGCGCAGAGAATGTCCTCAAGCAGGTCAATGCCAACACCGGCTGCTCGCACGAGGTCGATGTCCGGGCACCCGAACTCAATGCTAAGAAGTGCGCCGCCGTGGTTCAGTTGATCCTCGATATCCTTGTGCTCAGGACGAATCACAACCGCGCACTCAAACCCCTGCACGGTGAACTTAAATGCCTTTGGCTTCTCCAGCGCGATCGACCGTCGCTGCCATGCCAGCACGCGAAAGACCACTTCTCCGTCCTCAAGCTCTACCGCAATACTCATTTCACTAGCTCCTTCTACTATTTATCTGGTGATCTGTGCGTGGAACTGGCATCCCAGCTGTGTCGGACCTCTGCCGCCTAGTCTTGGCAAGTGAGGGGCCGCGTGCTTTGCAGGATGGGGTGCACGGCTGATAGTTCCTGCTGAGCGTCGATACAGAACTGATCCTGCTAAGGATTAGCATCCAGCGGATTGTCTATTGAGCAGGACTGTGGGCGCATCTAGGAGCTCAAGAAGCGCGGACCAACTGAGTCCATGGTACTGACCTGCAGGGGATGGCTCTGAGCGCTACGTCTGGGGTGCAGTATCTTGCAGTGTACTCTTCAGCGCATAGGCGCCTCAGCGGTTGCCGATGGTCGCGATGGCTACCTTCCGTCGCCGTGCTTCTTCTCATTCCGCGTAGCGGGTCCCAGCATCGACGGCGTCTAGCTGCTGGCCTGAATCAATGGTCAAATGCGTCACGAACAATCGTCGTTCATGAGATGGGGCGCGAGCTTGGACCGTTCTGGAGTCGAGATCTACATTGGTGCCCCAATAGAGGTGCTGTCGGAGCGCGAGGTCTTCTTGGCGTTGATCAAGTGGCTGTCAGAAGCGCGAGTTAGCGCGGTGGTGTTCGCGAACTTCCATGTAGGGGGGCGTCAGCTTGACTTCCTGGTGGCCACTGATTCCGCAACGCTGGTCATCGAGGCCAAGGCCTTCTCTAGATCAGTCCAGGGCGGAGTCAACGGATTGTGGACGATGAAGCTATCCAGTGGATTGAGGCGATCCGTTGGGAACCCATATGCACAGGTTTTGGCGGAGAAGAACGCGCTTCGGGATGCTCTGAGGCAGTCCGGCATCGAGCACCAAGGCTATCCGGATGCCGCCGTCGTAATCACGCCTAAAATTCCCAAGGGCTCCGATCTACCGCCCAATGACTTCAAAGTTGCTATCACCGATCTGCAAGGGCTCTCGTCCACTAGGCTGCAGCCGACAGGGCTAGCGTTGCCAATCTCGCAGTGGCGTAGATTTGCCTCGGCAATTCACCTTCGCCGTGTAGAGACGCCGCAGGAGGCGCTGGATCAGTCCTTCCTGAATTGCCGCGATCTACTCGCAGCGTATCGAGCTGAGTTGGAGAGACTTCACTCCGCAGACGCTGGGTCGCTGCTCGCCGATGCCTACCTACTAGACGGCACCCCCTCTGATCCTATCCAAGTCGCTGCGCGGGCCGGGGTCGATGGCGATGATCTTCTGATTGGCGGACCTTCAGGTTGCGGAAAAACGCTGCTAGCCAAGAAGATCGCAATGCACGGCCTGGATCGGGGCCAGGTACCCGTCCTGATTCAGGCCAAGTACTTCACTGGCAAGCTCCAGGACTTGGTTGAGCGAGAGGTAAGTCTGCTTGGTGTACCCACTTCTAAGGATCTAATCCGATCAGCCTTGGCGACAGGATCCCAGGTCCTTCTCATCATAGACGGATACAACGAATGCCGTGCCGATCTGCAGATGGCGTTGACGCGTAGCCTGGCAGCGGCCAGCACGCGGTATGGCTGCCGCCTGGTTATCTCAACCCAGCTGGAAATCTCTAGGCCAGACCTCATCTCTGCCGTTTCTGTGACTGTGAGTAGGCCCAGCAATCAGCTTAAGGCCGCTATTTCCGGCGTAGGCAGTGAGAGCGGCAGTTGCCGCCTTAGGGAGCTTCTTGACTCCGTTTCAAGCGGCTTTGAGGCGGACCTGGTGGGGCGGGTAGGTAGTGAGCTGGCTGAGGGTGCGAGTCGTTTTGCACTGTTCGATGCCTATGCAAGGAAGAAGCTCGGGGCCGATCAGTTCGACGGTGTGCGCTTGCTTGCGGCCGTAGCAAAGCACCTGGTGGATCGCATCTCATTCAGTCTCTCCATCCGTGAGCTGGATCGCTTGGCCGATAGCCATCGGGTGTCAAGTGACGTGTTGGGCAGGATCTTTGGGACGGACATGATTGTGAGGCGCGGCGATAGGGTCAGCTTCCGGCACGAGTTGATCCAGTGTGCGTTTGTCGCGGAATCTGTGGCGAGAGCCAGTCGCCGGGAAGTTGACAAGGCCCTTGATGACCTTCTTGCGCCAGTACACCACAGCTCAAGGTCGCTAATTCTAGGTGCCTACGAAGATGATGAGCTAGTGGCCGAAGTCCTCTCTGCAACAGGAGACGCCGACCTCATTCGGCGGGCCGCAGCAGGCGAGTGTGGATCAATGGCGCGAAGTTGGGTCACAGCAGCGAGCACTAGGGTCATGGAGAAGCTGGCCCATGAAGCTACAAGTCTCAGATTCTGCCCGGGTCTGGGGATCTGGGGTAGTGGAGGGTGCGATCGGGAGAGTGCGCTGTACTGGACGCCTTCCGAGCTTGCCCTTATGCCGTCTATCTGTGATCAGCTTGGGGAAGGGCGCCATGTCCAGGCACTTCTTCGAGTTGTGGGAACCCTGGATCTCTCTCTTCAACGCGCGTTCTGGGAACTAGAGAGCGAGCCAGGTACCAAGAAGAGGGCGCTGCTTGACGGACTGTTCGCTGATACGTATGTGCTTGGGCATGAGGTGGGGATGGCGCGACTGATCCGAGTGATCTCTGAAGGACGGATTGCGGTTCGACGACGGGAATTGGCGCTCCCCGATGAAATTTTGAGGGGGTGGGCCGTGGCGGAGTCGCCTGGGCAGTTGTACCTAATGCTAGTTCTGACCAGATTCTCTGGCGAAAAGGGGGCGGCGTTGCCTTACATACTCCCTCTCCTAGGTGAAAGGTGGTCAGGACTTCCTTACCACCTGCGGCTTGAGTTGCTGCACTACACACAGCTTCTTAATCCTACAAATGAGTCGTGTTGGCGGCAGCTTGTTGATGCTTTGGAGGCGTTGTTGCCTAGGCTAAATCCCGTCTTTTCCGGGATTGTGGTCGAGGCTCTTGAAGGAATGGGGGCGCTTGAGGATCAGTCGTTCGAGTACTCGAACGTGGTCAAGGTGGAGCTTCAGGAAATCTTGTCTGGGCCATGCAGTGCTGAAACATGTCAGCACGCCTGGGCGGCGTATCTGTGTCAGTTTGATCACCCCTTCTCCTCAAGGTACTTTGATGCGGTTAATGAGCTCGGTTCTGACGAGAAGAAAGAGTTCTTGAGAATGGCTTGCTTGGGTGCTGAATATGCGGGGCTATTCCTAACATCGGTTATTCAAGAGCTTGCGAAGACTAACGATCCTGAGGTCGCGCCAGCGCTGAGCAAGTGGTTGGAGCTGCCCAAAGTCGACAGCTTCATGCCTCAAGAGGCGATCGCGGTGTTTGTCTGGGCGCATGTGGCGTTCGGTATGCTGGGGATGGAGCTGCCCGCCCGTCAGCTTGCGGGACAGTCGATGGCAGGCCTTGCACTCGAATCATTGGCTGATCTTTACTATTGGATCCACCGAGGGGACCTGGTCCCCGCTGAGATCGAAGCAAGATCAAGTGCTGCACTTAACCGCTTGCTAGATCTGAACCAGACTGGAGCGGCCTCGGCACTGCGGTTGGTCGTGGACTCTACTGTGCACGAGGGAGAAATGCGGGAGTCGGTTGTACAGAGATTTCCCACCCTAGTCATAGATGTCTGCCGCAGGTGCCTGCAGAGTCCGGATCAGCAGACTGGCTACTTTCCGCACTTCAAGCATGATGTGGACGGGGTCGTCAAATTCGCAATCGATGCTTTGGGATATATCGGGGATCAGGATGACCTGCTCATCTTGCGGAGGCTGAGTCGAGACCCAAAAAACGGAGCCTCGGCAATCAGCGCAATCAGGATGATTGAAGAGCGTACTGTGCGCTAACTCGCGCTTGATGGGAGGCAGCGATAGGCGGCATCTTCGCGGTGTGGCGTGGATGCTGTGTGGCTGCGCAAACTCCAGACTGAGGCGCAGGCTCTGCCCCCCGAGAGACCGGTCCCCGCCGGGCCTTTCGCGTAGAGAGGTCGAGGCTAATGGGAGCCCTGCAGCCGGATTGCCAGTCTAGATGGCCAGCCAAGTTCAGACGCCGACTTGCAGGCTCAAACATCATCGACACACGGACATGCAAGTTCCGGCTAGGCTGACGGCTTGGACGCCCATCAGCGGCTCGTTCATCTGTGTCCGGTCGTTGTGGGGGTATTTATGGGGGTATTTAGAATTTTACGGACGCAGTATTCATAGAAACATCAGCGTGTTGTGGTGGCTTTGTGGTTCGGATAAGCGCACCACTTCGGAAACGCCGAAACGCCTTGAAATCAGGGGTTTCAACGAAAAAGGCCAGCGCGGTGCACTTGCCTTTCTGCGTCCGCCGGGAAACTACCCGGATAACCAGCGTCTCTTGTCCAAACTTGATTACCGCCACTCTGTGGCGTGGCATGACGTCCGCCGCATTGCTGGCTGGCGCCCGCCAATGCTATGACTGCCGGCACGCCAGCCACGTACGGATACGCCATGGACGCGCGACCTTTCTCCCTGCTTGCCCTCCTGCTGACTGCCGCAGGGTCCGCGCCTGCGCAGGAGGCACCGAGCAGCGACGCCGCGGGTCGGGCGTTTCAGCAGGCGCAATCACTCTGCCAGGCTGATGCAGGGCGCCTGTGGGGCGCCTCATTGTGCGGCCCGATGATGCTGGTCGATCCCGCCACGCGGCGCGTGGTCGCCTCGGAAGCCGACGCAGCGGGCGCACTGCAGGCCCAGGGCGGCCTGTTCGTTGGTCAGCTTCCGCCTGGGGCCACCATGGCCAATACGGCTGTGGAGTGGTCCGGAACCCGCTGGACCCAGCTGCTTTGGCCGCTGCCAGAGGATGCCGGTCTGCGCGCAATCCTGATGGCCCATGAAATGTTCCATCGCGTGCAACCCACGCTGCCGATCATGAGTCTGCCCGCTGGAGAGAATGCGCACCTGGACACTCTCGAAGGTCGTTACACCCTGCAGCTTGAGTGGCGGGCGCTCGCGGCGGCACTGCAGGCCAGCCATCCCAGCAACCGGGATGCTGCAATCATGGATGCGCTCGTCTTCCGTGCCGAACGATACCGGCGGTACCCATCGGCGATGCAGGAAGAGGCCGCATTGGAGTTGAATGAGGGGCTGGCCGAGTACACCGGCGTCATGGTGGGTGGCGCAACACCCGAGGCGCGGATTCTGGCCGCCCTGCATGATCTGCGTGCGCACGTCGATGACCGCAGCTTCGTACGCTCCTTCGCCTATGCCACGGGTACGGCCTATGGTCTTCTGTTGAACGAGACCGCTCCGGGTTGGCGGGACCGCCTTGCACAGAACCCGCGAGACCTGGGAACGCAGCTGCGCGAAGCGATGGGGGCCGATCTCCCTTCTGATGCCGATGCCGTTCCAGCCGCCGCAGCGCGGTGGGGTGGTAAAGCCCTGCGCGATGCCGAGGTCACCCGTGAACAACAGCGTCTGGCAGACCTTGATCGTCTCCGCGCGCGGTTCGTGGTCGGCCCCCTGCTGAGGCTGGACTTGCGCAGCATGCGTATCCAGTTCGATCCCAATGATCTTCAACCACTGGAAGGTGTGGGCACGGTCTACCCGAAGATGCGTCTCACTGATGAGTGGGGACGTCTGGAGGTGACCGGTGGCGCCGTGATGCGCAGCGACTGGAAGGCGGTGATTGTCGAAGCGCCACATGACTCCCGTTCACTGATGCAGGGGCACGGCTGGTCACTGTCGTTGGCGCCGGGGTGGTCGATATCCGCAGGGCCCCGGCCCGGCGATTACGTACTGGCGCCACCTCGATAGCGGGGTCGGCGATAGCGACGCGTTCATCCTCAAGTGCCGCGTACCTGCAGCGCCACATACTCCGCCAGCCCCCGGCAGGCCAGCAGCAGCCCTTCACGGGTGCCGTCGCCGATATCGTCCTTCGGCTCGCCATCCACGCGCACGCGCTCGGTCGCGTGATAAAGCTCCAGCAGCGACACCAGGCCTGTGGCGGCGCGATCCCGGCGGGCGTTGGCGACGGCCTCGCCGGGCGTGCGGACCGGCCCATGCCATGGCTGGCCGTCGGCCGTATCGCCGGCCGCAATCTGCTGCAGGCAGCTGCGCAGGGTGATGGGGCAGGGCGCTTCGTTCGCGGCAGCGAAGGCGGCTTCCAGCGGCTGGGCCAGCTCGGGCGGCAGGCGGGTGATAGCGTCGCCGAGCGTGGCTGCCAGATACGGGTGGCGGGATTTGGACATGCGGGCATCCTCGACAGGAACGGAGGTGCCACCGGCGAAGGGTGGCGGACGATGCGTGGCTTCCAAGACCGTGTGAAGAGCCGGCGGGCACGAGGCCCCCACGCACCGCCCGCCATAGCGCGACAGACGGATTGCCAGTCGGCGTCGCCCACAACCCAGCGACGCCGACTGACAAGCGTAAACATCTTCACAGCTCGGGCTTGGAAGTCCCGGCTAGCCGATGCAGGTAGCAATTCATCTTGGGCACGCCAAGTCGTGACGCACCAATCAATTGTTCTGATGAACTCGCCGTTCCCGAAAGGAAGAATGAATTATCGCGATTGGCTTGTTTTGCCTGCCATCTAGGCAAAAGCGACACCACGCGCAGGCGTGATCGCGGCGCTCTGTCGCGAGCGCCTGCATCGCAACATCGCAGGCCACGCGCTGCCTGCACTGCAAAGCTGGCTTAACCGCCGTACGGTACCTCACACACAATCCGCGCAGCACCAAACAATCGTCAACGCTGCCCGCTATCGCCCGGCACCAGATGCCGCCACGGGAACACGTTCTTCTCGAAATGGCTGACGTAACCGCCCATGCCCGCCTGGATGACCATGAACTGCAGGCCCGGCCGCATCGCCTGCAGCGCCTGCAACTGCTCCGGCGACAGCGCGCTGTTACGCAGGCGGAAGCCGTGCACCGGTTCGAAAGCGTTACTAGCGAACAGACGCTCGTACGCCGCAAACGACGTCACCGCGTCGGCCTCGCGGACATCGGCCCAGGTGAACTGCAGTTCGGTGGACTCGCTGAAGTCCAGCAGGCCCAGTGCAGGCAGGTTGCGCGATGCAGCCAGGTGCTCGATGAATCGCTGGGTGTCGCAGCCACCGCCAATCCGCAGCATGTTCAGATGCGGCAGCGGCACCTCGAAGAAGCTGGCATCCGGTGCATTGGGTACCACCAGTTCGCTCAGATACGGCGTCTTGGCAACGAAGCGGGCGATCTCGCCGTCTTCTTCCATGATGGTGCCCGCGCGCTGCACCAGTGACATGTTGTGGTGTTCCGGCGCAGTGGGCGTGATCACCAGCGAGCGCAGGCGCGGAAACTGCACCGGGCTGTCAAGCAGGGGAGTGAACTCCCATTCGCGCGTGCCGTTGGCACCTTCATCGCCGCCAGTGAAGCACAGCGACATCATGCTCGACGCCACGGCCGGCTCGGACAGGCAGGCCAGCGTCCATTCGAATGGCGCGTCCCACGGGTTGCCGAAAAATTCCACATGCAGGCCACCGTACAGCGGGGCCACGGTCAGCCGCGTCTGCAGTGCCGACCACAACGGCCCGGCGGGGTCGTCGATATCCAGGTCGTACTCGTCGGCCTCTTCCAGGCTGAATGCATGGATGCGCTGCTGCAATTCCAGCAGTGACTGCTGCGCGTGGGGAGAGGCGGGCAAGGCCATGCGGTGGTCCGATCATCCGTGTGGTGTGGGAATGATAGCGCCCGCCCGTGGCAGAACCGGAGGCGATCCAGCTGTGGGAATCCTGATGCTCCTCACGACCTGCCCCGGTTGCTGCGCTGCATACTATCGCCCTCTGCCCCTAGGGGCCGTTTCGGGAACCGATCATGCGCCGCCACGCTGTTTCCCTTGCCGCTGCACTGGTGTGTGCCGCTTTCGTCGCCCCGGCCATGGCCGCCGTACCGTTCTTCAACGCCACCTGCCCGGGTGGACTGGATATCCACGCCGACGAGGGTGGGCCGGTCTACGTGCAGGGGCGCGAAGCGGCATTGAAGCGCTTCAATGATCGCTACTTCGAAGCGCGTGATGCGCAGAGCGGGGTGACGGTGTCGATCACCACCGCCGACGATGGCGCGCCGCAGATCAGCTACACCGGCCGCGACGGCGCCAACGGCATCTGCCAGGCCAGCGCCGGTGGCGCGCCGGCATCATCTGGGCATCGCGAACACCGTGGCAACGCTGACGACAGCGATGCGTCGCTGCCCAGCGAAGTGACCTGCGACTCCACCGACCAGCGCCAAGTCTCCTGCGAAATGGATACCCGCGGCACGGTAGAGGTCGCCCGGCAGCTCAGCCACACGCGATGCGAACAGGGCCAGAACTGGGGCCTGTCGCGGCATTCGGTGTGGGTCAACGGCGGTTGCCGTGCTACCTTCCGCAATGTGTCCAGGACCGCCCACAGCGCCCCGGCCGGCGACACCGCACTGGGCGCGTGCAACACGCGCAAAGGCGCGCAGGGCTCGCTGGTGACCCAGCTGCCGGTGGGCAGCGATTACCAGGAGCTGATCATTGATTATCCTGAGGGTCGCTTCCTGTGCATGATGCGCAACAATGGCCAGGTGCAGAGCCTGACGCCGGTACGTCACCGCTGAGCCGTGATGGGCTCCAGTGACGTTCCATTCCAGTCAAGGCTGTCGGTCATCTGGTAGGTCACACAGTGCGACGCGTTGCACACGATGACCTTGGAGCCGGGTTGGATCGATTCCTTGAACGTGCCACGCCTGCTCTGTTGGGTTATCTGTGTGTATCTGATCAGGAAGGCCCGGGTGGCGCTGTCCGGGACAGGAACATGCCCCCTGCACTCGCTGCAGGATACCGGCCCGAACACGCTCGATGAGCCGCCAAACGGCCAGATCGCATGGGCAAAGGGCAGTGCTGCACCCACTGCCACGGTAGCTGCCACGACAAGCAGAAGCCTGCTTTTCACTGTCTTCAATCCTGCATTCGGGACGCGGAACATCGCCGCGATCACGGACGGGCTGTAGAGGCGAAACCGTCACTACAGTGAACCGCATCACGCCGCAGCCTCATTCCTACGCGTCCGACTGGGGAAGTCCTACCCGACGAGATCGGCGGCCCGGCCCTGCTGCACCGCCGCGAGTGGTGTCACATGCGTCTGGCTAGACTGTGCTTCTTTTTCTGTTCGCAGGAGGCACCCATGGCCCATCATCCCGCCGTTACCCTGATCGGCGTCCCTACCGACATCGGCGCGGGCCATCGCGGCGCGCGGCTGGGGCCGGAAGCCCTGCGCGTAGCTGGCCTGCCTGAAGCACTGGAAGCGCGTGGCGTGGACGTGCGCGACCTCGGCAACCTGGACGGCCCACGCAATCCGTGGACCGCGCCGGTGCAGGGCTACCGGCATCTGGACGAAGTGGTGGCGTGGAACCACGCGCTGATGGAAGCCAGCTACGCCGAACTGCAGGCCGGCCGCATGCCGATCATGCTCGGTGGCGACCACTGCCTGGGCATCGGTTCGATCACCGCTGTTGCACGCTGGTGCCGCGAGCAGGGCAAGGACCTGCGCGTGCTGTGGCTGGATGCGCATTCGGACTTCAATACCAGTGAGGTGACCCCGTCGGGCAACATCCACGGCATGCCGGTGGCCTGCCTGTGCGGCCTCGGCCCGGATGCGCTGACCAGGCTGGGCGGCACCTCGCCGGCCATCAAGCCTTCGCAGATGCACCAGATCGGCATCCGTTCGGTGGATCCGGAAGAAAAGCGCCTGATCAAGACCCACAAGGTCGATGTCTACGACATGCGCTACATCGACGAGAACGGCATGAAGCGCACCGTGGAAGCGGCGCTGGCCGGCATCGACGAGAACACCCACCTGCACGTCAGCTTCGATGTCGATTTCCTTGACCCGAGCATCGCCCCGGGCGTGGGCACCACCGTGCCGGGCGGGGTGAACTACCGCGAAGCGCAGCTGGTGATGGAGATGATCGCCGACAGCGGGCGCATGGGCTCGCTGGATATCGTCGAACTCAATCCGCTGCTGGACAACCACAACAGCACCGCCGAACTGGCCGTGGATCTGGTGGAAAGCCTGTTCGGAAAATCGACCCTGATGCGCGACTGAGAGGGTCCAGCCTGAACGGTTGGACGAACCGTTCACACGCGCTCCACGCCCCTGCCGCCAGATTGCACCTCACGCGGCAGTGTTGGCTTCAACCAGCCTGCCGCCCCGATCAATACAACCGAACCCCGTAATTGAGCGGTGTAGCGGCAAACCCAAGGAGAAGCCCATGAAGCGCGTAGTTGCCCTGATGCTGTTGTCGATGTTTTCGGTGGCCCTGCTGGCCGGTTGCAACACCGTTGCCGGTGCCGGCAAGGACGTGCAGAAGGCTGGTGAGAAGGTTGAGGATGCTGCCAAGGGCAACTGAGCCTGAGGTGGTGCGCAGTACGGAAAAGGCCGGGATCTTCCCGGCCTTTTTCATGCGCGATTGCCGGGTGTGGACGCCGCGTGTGGATGCGTAGTGAACCATTCAAGCAGGTGAGCAGCGTTTTCATGGCCGGTTGACCGTGCTTCAACGTGCACTGCGCGATGCTGCAGCCACGGTAACAACGCCGTTGCATTCCAAGGAAGCCTCAGCAATGAACAAAGACATCATTTCCGGCAAGTGGTCCCAGCTCAAGGGCAAGGCCCAGGCGAAGTGGGGCGATCTGACCAATGACGATTTCGATGTGGCCGAGGGCAATGCCGAGTATCTGGCCGGCCGCCTGCAGGAGCGCTATGGCTGGGCCAAGGATCGCGCAGAAACCGAAGTGCGCGATTTCGAGAAGGCGATGCACAAGGATTATCCGGACTACAAGTAACCGGAAGTAACCGGGCGCCGCACGCCCGCGTTCTGCCCCCACAGACAACGCCCGCGCCGTAAGGTGCGGGCGTTGCGCTGTGTGGCGATCAACGTGCCGGCGGGTCGGGCACGTAGCGGTTGGGGAAGGCCTGCGGCTGGCGGTCCAGGCGCGACGGCGAATCGAGCAGGATGCCGCGTGCGCGCAGGTTGCGGGCGCTGTCGTAGCGCAGCTGCAGCACCTGTGCCGGGCTGCGGGTGGCGCGTTCGAAATCGGTATCGCGCACCGAGGAACGCTCGCGTGCACCGTGACCGGTGCCCAGCGCGGGTGCCTGCGACTTGGCCGAGTAACCTTCGATGCGGCTGGCGCTGGCGTCGGCGGCCGCCGAGGCTTCGGCCGCCGCCGGTGCCGGCCCGGCGCGCTCGCGCAGGATCGGCTGCGGACGCGGGTACCAGCGGCGCGCCTCTTCGAACACCGCTACGCCAACCACGCCGACGTTGTCGGGGCGGCCGGTGCGGCTGGCGTAGCTGCCACTGGGGCTGCTGAAGACGAACTGGGCCACCTCGTCCTGGGTCTTGCGCCAGCCGGTGATGTCCGCGCGCTGGCCGGGGTTGAGCACGTAACCGGTCTGCGACGGATCGGCATCTTCGCCGGAGATGGCGTTGACGCCGTCCACCGACAGCACCACCAGCACCCGGCGCGGGCTGTCGTTGTACAGGCGCACCGCATAGCGATGGCCGCGCTCACCGGCCACCCAGCGCTGGCCGTCGGCCGGGTAGCTGCGCAGCTCGGTGCCGCGGTCGCGGTCGACCAGGGCCACGCGCACCGGGCCGTCCTGCGGCATCGGCGGGGGCAGCGGGGCCGGGCGGAAGCCGGCCAGGGGCAGGATCAGCAGCAGGGGCAGCAGGCGTTTCATCGGGCGTCTCCAGCGGGGTTGGGTGAATGAACGCGCCGGGGGCCCTGACGGGGTTGACCGTGTGCACGGTAAACTGGCTCCGTTCATAGAAGGTTTCCGCACGCAGTCATGACGACCCGAGTCCTTACCGGCATCACCCCCTCCGGCACGCCCCACCTGGGCAACTACGTTGGCGCCATCCGCCCGGCCATCGCGGCCAGCCGCGCGCCGGACATCGAGAGCTTCTTCTTCCTGGCCGATCTGCACAGCCTGATCAAGTCGCAGGACCCGCAGCGCACCCAGCGCGCGACCCTGGAGATCGCTGCCAGCTGGCTGGCCTGTGGCCTGGACCCGGAACACGTTTGGTTCTACCGCCAGAGCGACATCCGCGAGACCACCGAGCTGATGTGGTTCCTGACCGCCATCGCCAGCAAGGGCATCCTCAACCGCGCCCATGCCTACAAGGCGGCGGTGGACAAGAACCGTGAGGAAGGCCAGGACGAGGACGCAGGTGTCAGCGCCGGCCTGTTCATGTACCCGGTGCTGATGGCGGCCGACATCCTGATCTTCAAGGCCAACCAGGTACCGGTGGGCCGTGACCAGATCCAGCACATCGAGATGGCGCGCGACTTCGCCCAGCGCTTCAACCACGTGTACGGCAAGGAGTATTTCCCGCTGCCGGACGTGGTGATCGACGAGCAGGTGGCAACGCTGGCGGGCCTGGATGGCCGCAAGATGAGCAAGAGTTACCACAACACCATTCCGCTGTTCGTGCCGCGCGAAGAGCTGAAGAAACTGGTGTTCTCGATCCTGACCGACTCGCGTGCACCGGGCGAGCCGAAGGACACCGAAGGTTCGGCGCTGTTCCAGATGTACCAGGCGTTCGCCACCCCGGAGCAGACCGCTGCCTTCGCCAAGGCTTTCGCCGACGGCATCAGCTGGGGCGATGCCAAGCAGCAGCTGTTCGAGCGCATCGACAGCGAACTGTCGCCGCTGCGCGAGCGCTACAACGCGCTGATGGCCGAGCCGGAAAAGATCGAGGCACTGCTCAAGCGCCGTGGCCAGCAGCTGCGTGAGCAGCTGGCGGCACCGCTGCTGGAAGAGCTGCGCCATGCGGTGGGCCTGCGAGATCTGTCCGATGCCGGCGACATCGCCAGCGAAGATGCCGGTGAAGCCCGCGCCGCGCCGCCGCTGTTCAAGCAGTACCGCGAGAAGGATGGCCGTTTCTACTTCAAGCTGACTGCAGGTGACGGCACGCTGCTGATCCAGAGCGAGGGCTTCGACTCGCCGCGTGATGCCGGCCAGTTGATCGCCGTGCTGAAGCAGGCCGAGCAGGGCGACCAGCTGCAGAGCGATCTGTTCAAGCTGGAAGCCGAGGTCGATGCGGTGCTGGCGGCGCTGGCCGTGCTGCGCGAAGCGGCCTGACCTGCACCACCTTTGTAGAGCCGAGCCCACGCTCGGCTTTGCTTTGCATATGTAGAGCCGAGCCCACGCTCGGCTTGGCGGAAAAGCAGCCGAGCATCGGCTCGGCTCTACAGGGCATTGCGGCCATGGCATGATGTCCGCGCGCCCCTGGCGCGATGACATGGAGTCTGCGATGGCCTGGTTGTCGCTGCTGCTGTTCCTGCCTTGGTTCATCCTGCTCGGCAGCCTGTACTGGCTGTTTCCGCGCCAGCCGCGTACCACGCGGCGACGCCTGTTCGATGGCGCCACCCTGGCGCTGGCGCTCGCCCTGAGCATCGTGGCCATGCTGTGGGGCCACCACATCGGTCTGGTACAGCCGGGCGCCGGACCGATCTGGCCGCAGGTGCTGGCGGTGCTGTACGCCTATGGCGCGTTTCTGGCGGTGCTGGTGATGGCCCTGTTGCTGCGCCCGCGCTGGTTGCGCCTCTGATGTAGCGCCCCGCGTGTGCCCTCTGTAGAGCCGAGCCCACGCTCGGCTGATGTCTGGCAGAAAGGCTGCCGAGCGTGGGCTCCGGCTCTACAGAATTGCTCCCTCCGACCAAAGCCGCATCGATCACGCCATGCCGGCGCGCCTACCATGGGCCTCTGTTCCCGATCCTGCCAGGTGCGCGTCGATGACCGCCGATCCCAGCATCCACACCATCGATACCGGTTTCCAACGGCCTGATTTCGATGCCGCCTACCTGATCATCGAAAACGGCCGTGCTGCGTTCGTCGACTGCGGTACCGGCCTGTCGGTGCCGGCGATGCTGCAGGCCTTGACCGACAACGGGCTGGGCGTGGAGGCGGTGGACTGGCTGCTGCTGACCCACGTGCATCTGGATCATGCCGGCGGCGCTGGCCTGCTGATGCAGCAGCTGCCGAATGCGCGTGCGGTGCTGCACCCGCGCGGCGCGCCACACATGATCGATCCGACCCGGCTGATCGCCGGCGCCACCGCCGTCTATGGCGCCGAGGAAATCGCGCGCAGCTATGGCCGCATCGAAGCGATTCCCGAGCAGCGCGTGGTGGTGACTGACGACGGCCAGCGCATCGACCTGGCAGGCCGCGAGCTGGTGCTGCTGCATACCCCGGGCCACGCGCTGCACCACTACTGCGTGTGGGATGCGCACAGCCGCAGCTGGTTCACCGGCGATACCTTCGGTATCTCGTACCGCGAACTGGACAGTGCGCAGGGCGCTTTCATCTTCCCCACCTCATCGCCGGTGCAGTTCGATCCGGACGCGATGAAGGCGTCGATCCAACGCATGCTCGGCTACGCACCACAGGCGATGTACCTGACCCACTATGGTCGTGTCGAACAGGTCGAAAAGCTGGCCGAGGATCTGTTCGAACAGATCGATGCGATGGCGGCCATCGGCCGCCAGTGCGACGGCCGTCCCGACCGTCATCGCTGCCTGCTGGCCGCGCTGCAGGCGTTGTACCTGGAGCGTGCACAGCAGCATGGCTGCGCACTGGACCAGGCTGCGGTAACCGAGGTGCTGGCGATGGATATCGAACTCAACGCGCAAGGCCTGGCCTGCTGGCTGGACCGCGCGTCGCGGTAGATCCACGCCACGCGTGAATGACGCGCGCCCAGGCTGCGCCGCGATGTCACGACCACGTTACACTCTGGTGACTTCCAAGCTAGCCGTGGTACTGCCGTGAACCCGATGCGCGTGTTGCTGCTGTCGTCCTGCCTGTTCGTCGGTGGCCTGGCCCATGCGGCCAATGACCTGCCCGGCGGCGGCATCGATCCGCAGGCGCTGTCGCGTCATGTGCGCGTGCTGGCATCGGACGAATTCGAAGGCCGTGCGCCGGCCACCGAAGGCGAAGAACGCACCGTGCAGTACCTGATCGAGCAGTTCCGCAGCTACGGCCTGCAGCCGGGTGGTGTGGACGGCAGCTGGGTGCAGCCCGTGCCGCTGGTGCGCGCGCAGCTGGATGGCCCGGCCAAGGCCAGTCTCGCCCTGAAGGGCGGCAAGCGGGCGCTGGCCAATGGCGTGGACGTGACCCTGCAGAGCCTGCAGCCGCGCAAGCGCGTGCAGATCAAGGATGCGCCGCTGGTGTTCGTCGGCTACGGCATCGACGCGCCCGAGCGCCATTGGAACGACTACAAGGACGTGGACCTGCACGGCAAGATCGCCGTGATGCTGATCAACGACGCCGATTTCGAGGCCGATGCGCCGGGTGCGTTCGATGGCAAGGCGGTGACCTACTACGGCCGCTGGACCTACAAGTTCGAAGAAGCCGCGCGCCGCGGTGCCGAAGGCGTGCTGATCGTGCATGAGACCGCACCGGCCGCCTATGGCTGGGCCACGGTGAAGAGTTCGGGCACCTCGCCGCTGTTCGATATCGAGCGCGGCCAAGCTGAAGCGATGGCCCAGCACACGCCGCTGCGCGGTTGGATGCAGCGCGAGCTGGCCGAGGCGATCTTCGCCGACGCCGGCCTGGATTTCGATGCCGAGAAGCGCAAGGCGATGAGCGCGGACTTCCGTCCGGTTGCGCTGGACAACGCGAAGCTGAGCGTCGATTTCGCGCTCAAGCGCGAGCAGGTGGTGACCCGCAACGTAGTGGCCAAACTGCCCGGCGGCGAGCACGCCGATGAGGCGGTGATTTTCTCGGCGCACTGGGATGCCTTCGGCATCGGCCAGGCCGACGCCAAGGGCGACCGCATCCGCCGCGGTGCGATCGACAACGCCACCGGCGTGGCCACCGTGCTGGAACTGGGCCGGGTGTTCGCCGCCGGCCCGCAGCCGCAGCGCACCCTGTACTTCGTCGCCCTGACCGCCGAAGAGAAGGGCCTGCTGGGCGCCAGCTACTACGCCGCGCACCCGCTGGCGCCGCTGGACAAGACCGCTGCGGTACTGAACATCGAGATGTTCAGCCCGGATGGTGCCACCCGTGACATCGCGTCGTGGGGCAAGGGCCGGGTGTCGCTGGAAGGCGACCTGGAACGCGTGGCCAAGGCTCGTGGCCGCAGCTACAGCCCGGACCCGAACCTGGAAGCCGGCTTCTTCTACCGTGCCGACCACTTCGCCTTCGCCCGCCTGGGCGTGCCGGCGATCACCATCGGCCCGGGCCTGGACAAGCTGGACGGCGGTGTCGAGGCTGGCCGCGCGCTGCGCGAGAAGTACTTCGCCGACTGCTACCACCAGGCCTGCGATGCGTGGACGCCGAGCTGGGATCCGGCGGGTCACGCAGCCGATACCCTGCTGGTCTACGACCTGGGCGCGGAGCTGGCCAACAGCCGTCGCTGGCCGCAGTGGGAGAAGGAATCGGAATTCCACGGCGCCCGTGAGAAGAGCGAAGCCGCCCGCCGGTAAAGGGCAATGCCGGCCAGCGGCTGTCTCTACCTCGTCTTCCGCAGCAGCTTCCAGGCGCCCCAGCCGGCAACCACAAGCGCGGCCAGATAGCAGGCCACCATCGTGCGCAGGCCGGACACCGGCGCGGGGTTGATGCCCCGGCTCAGACGCAGATGCAAGGAGCTGGCACCGCTACCCAGATCCGCTGCCAGCTGCAGCAGCAGTGCGGCGCAGAACGCCAGCAGGGCAATACCGAAGCCGATACGTGGCCAAATCGCCTGAGCGCCGGGCCGGCGGATCAGCCACGCCAGCAGGGTTGCCGCGCCCAGACCCAGTGCGAGCCACACCAGCGGCGTGGCAGGAGAAGCGGCGGCCACCGGCATTGCACCGGTGGCCGCGATCACTACGGCGCGCTTACTTGCGGGTGCCGTCGAGCCAGTTGGGGCCCTTGTTGGTGAGGAAGAACACATAGACCACCAACGATACCGCGATCGTCGCGGTGACGTAGATGGCGAACCAGTCCACGTGGCCGGTCTTCAATGCGCCCTGGTACAACAGCGGCGCGGTGCCGCCGAACAGCGAGTTGGCCAACGCATAGCCGAAGCCCACGCCCAGCGCACGGATGTGGGTGGGGAACAGCTCTGCCTTCACCACGGCATTGATGGAGGTGTAGCCGGTGAGGATGACAAAGCCCAGTGCCAGGGTGAGGAAGGCGAGGGTGGCATCGTGCTGGTGCGGCAGCTGGGTGATCAGGTACCAGCTGTACAGCACGCCGCCCACGCCGAAGAACACCAGCAGGCTCTTGCGGCCGATGATGTCAGACAGCCAGCCGCCCACCGGCTGCAACACCATCAGGAAGGCCAGCACACCCAGGTTGATCATCGTGCCGGTCATCGGATCGTTGCCGGCGAACGCGCTCTGGATCATCTTCGGGCCGTTCACCGAGTAGGTGTAGAAGGCGATGGTGCCACCGGCGGTGATCAGGAAGCACAGCAGCAGCGGACGCCACTGGTGCACGAACAGTTCGTACATCGAGCCGGACTTCTTGTCCTTGCCCTCGCGCGCGGCTTCGATGGAGGATTCCGACAGCGACTCGTCCATGCCGCGGCGCAGCCAGAACACCACTACCGCGGCGATGCCACCGATGCCGAAGGCGATGCGCCAGCCCCACTCGGAGATTTCCGGCTTGGCCCAGAACGTCAGCATCACGAACAGGGTCAGCTGGGCCAGCACATGGCCGCCCACCAGGGTGACGTAGTGGAACGAGGACAGGAAGCCGCGGCGGCCGGGAATGGCGGCCTCGGACATGTACGTGGCGCTGGCACCGTACTCGCCACCGGTGGCGAAGCCCTGCAGCAGGCGCGCGAACAGCAGGATGATCGCCGCCCAGATGCCGATGCTGGCAGCGGTGGGGGTGATGGCGATGATGAACGAGCAGAAGGCCATCAGCGTGACCGACACCGTCAACGCAAGGCGACGGCCATGACGGTCGGCGAAGCGGCCGAAGAACCATGCACCGATCGGGCGCATCAGGAAGGTCGCGGCGAAGATCGCCCACACGTACATGGTGGAGTTCTTGTCTTCAGGCGAGAAGAACTGCGATTCGAAGTACACGGCGAACACCGAGTACACGTAGACGTCGTACCACTCCACCAGGTTGCCGGCGGAGCCTTTGAGAGTGTTGGAGATGGAACGCCGCAGGGCGGCGCCATCGCTGGCGGGTACGGCGGGTTGGGACGTGGTGCTCATCTGGGTGGAATTCCTCGATGCGGTGCGTCCATGCGGGAAAGATCGGTGCCAGGGGCGCGCAGTGCGCTGCCGGCCAGCCTCCTGGGTACTGCATCCCACGTCAACGCCGGGTGCCGGAAGGGCGGGCGGGACATGGATGGATGACAGCGTGCCACCACATGGGCTGCCGGACCATAACCAAAACGTCCTAAAATCCGTCTTCCCCCGGCTCCCTGGTGTGTCATGTCGGCTCCCCCCGTTCCGTCTGCGGCTGCCCCACGGGGCGGCCTTGTCGTGCTGGCATTGCTGCTGGTCTACGTGGTCTGGGGCTCGACCTACCTGGGTATCGCCAAGGCCCTGCATGGCGGCGCGCTGCCGCTGACGATGGTCTCCGGCAGCCGGTTCATCATTGCCGGCGGCGTGATGTACCTGGCACTGCGCCTGTTCTGGAAGATGCCGAAGCCGAGCCTGCGGCAGTGGCGCAACTTGGCCATCATGGGCGTGACCATGCTGGTGCTGGGCAACGGCATGGTGGTGCTGGCAGAGCGCGAGGTGTCATCCGGCCTGGCCGCCACGGCGGTGGCCTCGGTGCCGCTGTGGATGGCGTTGTTCTCGGCCCTGCGTGGCCAGCACGCCAGCAAGGGCGAATGGCTGGGCATCGCCGTTGGCTTCGTCGGCGTGGTCTGGCTCAACGCCGGCAGCAGCCTGACTGCCTCGCCGACCGGGCTGGTGCTGCTGCTGATCGCGCCGGTCGGCTGGGCGTTCGGCTCGGTGTGGGCACGCGGGCAGGACCTGCCGGGCCCGTTCATGACGGCCGCCGGGCAGATGATCTGCGGGGGCGTGCTGCTGGTGCTGATCGGCCTGGTCGTCGGCGAGCGCCCCACCACGCTGCCCGATACCGGTGGCCTGCTAGCGATGGCCTACCTGTGCGTGTTCGGTTCGATCGTGGCGTTCACCGCCTACGTCTGGCTGCTGCAGAACGTGCGCCCGGCGCTGGCCGGCAGCTATGCCTACGTCAATCCGGTGATTGCCGTCCTGCTGGGTGCGGCGTTGAACGGCGAACGTTTCGGCTGGCGCGACTTCCTGGCGATGGCGGTGATACTTCTGGGTGTGGTGGTACTGACGATGGCAAGGACACGCAAGCGATGAGCATGGACGAGAAAGAACAACGCCGGGGCCTGCTGGTCACCGCGTCCACCTTCGTGCTGTGGGGGCTGGTGCCGGTCTACTGGCATCTGCTGAACGAGGTGCCGTCGTTCCAGATCATCGCCCACCGCATCATCTGGAGCACGGTGCTGGTGGTGGCCTGGCTGCTGATCGCCTCGCGGCTGGGCTGGTGGAAGAAGATCGCCGCGCAACCGCGCGCGCTGCCGATCCTGGCGATATCGAGCCTGACCATCGCCTTCAACTGGGGCCTGTACATCTGGGCGGTCAACGCCGGTCACGTGATCGAGACCAGCCTGGGCTACTTCATCAACCCGCTGGTGAACGTGCTGCTGGGCGTGCTGGTGCTGAATGAGCGCCTGCGCCGCGTGCAATGGGTGGCCGTGGCCATCGCCGCGGTGGGCGTGGCCTGGCTGACCATCGATGCGGGTACGCCGCCGTGGATCGCGCTGGGCCTGGCCTGCTCGTTCGGCTTGTATGGGCTGCTGCGCAAGCTGGTGTCGGTCGACCCGGTGGCGGGGCTGGGGGTGGAAAGCCTGTATCTGTTCCTGCCGGCGCTGGGCTTTGCGCTGTGGGCCGAGAACGGCCATGGCGGCGGCTTCTTCGGTGGCTGGGGCTGGGGCAACGATCTGCTGTTGATCTTCGGTGGCGTGGTCACGGCGGTGCCGCTGATCGGTTTCGCCTACGGGGTGAAGCGCATTCCGCTGTCGCTGGTCGGCATCCTGCAGTACATCGCTCCGAGCCTGCAGCTGCTGCTGGGCGTGTTCTTCTTCCACGAGGCTTTCGACACCGGCAAGGCGATTGGTTTTGCGGCGATCTGGGCCGGGTTGATCCTGTTCGTCGCAGACAACATCCGCACGATGCGCGCGGCGCGGGGTCGGATCCCTGCGCAACGCGGAGGGCTTTGACCCCGAACCCTGGAAAGGCTATGGGGTCAGAGCCCTTCGCGGAGCGAAGGGTTCCGACCCCGCAAAAAAAGAACGGCGCCCCGAGGGGCGCCGTTCTGCTTCCATCCACCGCCAGGAGAGAGATGGCGGTGGCGGGAACGCGGTTGCAGGCTTAGAAGCGCTGCTGGTACTTCATGTACATGAAACGACCGATGTCGAAGCCACCGTAGTAGGTGAAGCTGCTGTTCGGCTGGCTGTACATGATCGGACCCTGGTGGTCGAACACGTTGTTCAGGCCCAGCGACACGGTGCCATCCCACGGCAGGCTGTAACGCACCTGCAGGTCGTGGAAGGTGTTGGAACCCACCTTGCGGCTCGGCTGTGCGTCGGTATACGGCGAGACGAAGTCGGCCATGTTGCAGTCCGGGCCACCGCCCAGATCGTACGAGCAGGCTTCCTTCATGCCCGAGTAGTAACGGGCGGTCCAGCCGATGCCCAGGTTGCCGTACTGCCAATCCAGGTTGAAGGTCGAACGCACGCGGAAGTCGCCGGCCCAGCCCACGCGCTGTTCCACCGGCGTGGTGGCGGCGCTGTCGTTGCGCTGCTCCAGGTAGTCGGTGTAGGTGGTGTTCCAGTTGATGGCGAACTTGCCGTACGCGGTTTCCGGCAGGCGGTAACGCACACCGATGTCATAGCCGGCGGTTTCGCGGTAGCCGGCGTTGACCAGCGAGCGATCCAGTGCCGAGACCTGGCCACGGGTGGCCGCAGCGGTGGAACGGGTGAAGCGACCGCATGCCGAATCCACACCCTGCACGTAGCACTGGTTGAGGATGTCGGTGGCCGACTCGCCGACGATGGCGTTGTCGATGCGGATCTTCCACCAGTCCAGGCTGACGTCCAGGCCCTGCACGAATTCCGGGCTGTAGACCAGGCCGACGGTCCAGGTCTTGGCGGTTTCCGGCTTCAGTTCCGGGTTGGAACCGGAGTTGAAATCGGAGGTGGCCTGCTGGCCCGGGCGGTTGGCAAGGTTGCCGTCCGAACCGGTCTGCTGACGGAAGTTGGCGGGCACGTTCAGCGCCTGGCAACGTGCCGCCACGGTCGGGCTGCTGGCGGCGATGCCGAACTTCGTATCGCACGGATCGGTGAACGAATCGCGGCTGGACACTGCGCCGCCGTAGAGATCGTCGACGGTCGGTGCACGGAAGCCGGTGCCGTAGGTGGCGCGCACCAGCAGGCTGTCGATCGGCTTCCACTTCAGGCCGAACTTGCTGTTGGTGGTCGAACCGAAGGTGTTGTAGTCGGTGTAGCGACCGGCCAGGTCCAGCGACAGCTCGCGGGCGAACGCCATGTCGGCCAGCAGCGGCACCTGCATTTCCAGGTAGACCTCGTTGAGCGAGTAATCGCCACGGGTCGGCTGGCCGGTGGTGCCGGCGATCTGGCCCTTCTGCACCATCAGGTCCGGGGTGTAGCTGGCTTCTTCGCTGCGGTGCTCGAAGCCCATCGCGCCCATGATGTCACCGGCCGGCAGGGTGAACAGCGAGCCGGAGATGTTGGCGCTGGCGACCTTGGTGGTGCTGCGCATCTTGTCGACGAAGCGGGTGAACAGGTAGTCCTGCACATCCTGGTTGCCCAGCGAGCCGGGACCGGTGTAGCCCATCGGCGCAGCCGGATTCCACGGCACGCAGCCGGCGATCACCGCACCCGGCGTACCGCAGCGGGCAACGTCGCCGTCCATGAAGGACGGGCCGACGGCCAGGTTGACGTGCGGCTGGTACATGCTGCCGGTGCCGACGCGCTCGCCTTCATTGCGGTTGTACATGTAGCTGACGTTCCAGTCCCAGTAACGCGAACCGGTTTCGAAGCTGCCTTCCAGGCCGAGGCTGGCACGCTTGGTTTCCAGCGTGTTCTCGGTACCGCGCGGCAGCTCTTCGGTGCGGTGCGAGAACAGCACGTCCTGGCCCCACTTGTTGAAGGTGCTGTCCTTGGACAGCGCAGCGCGGGTGCCGTTGCGCGACTGCGCAGCCGAGACCGAGTACGGGTAGCCGGCCAAGTGCTTGGTCGACTCGCGCTTGCTGTACAGCGCGTCGGCGACGATGCGCAGGTTGTCGGTGATCGAGAAGCCGCCGTTGGCGAACACCGAGGTGCGCTCCAGGCCGCTCAGCAGGCTCATGTTGGTCTTGGCGTTGGCGCCGTCGGCCGGGTTCGGCGTGTGGAAGTTGCCAGCGCTGCTCGGGTCGCCGCCCGGGCCAACGGTCAGCGGCTTGCCACCGACGGTGACGGTGCCCCACTGGGTGGTCGGGCTCAGCGCGTCGACGTCGTCGGCGTGGCGCGGGCCACCGGGGTAACGGCTGAACTCGCGCGCATCGCCGAGGATTTCGTCTTCCTTGGTGCGCTCGGCACCAACGCTGAACCAGCCGCGGTCGAAGGTCTTGCCGAAGGTTGCGCTGTAGGAGCGCTTCTGGCCGTCGCCTTCACCGTACTGGCCGACATAGACGCTGGCTTCGCCACCATCGAAGTTCTTGCGGGTGATGATGTTGACCACACCGGCGATGGCGTCCGAGCCGTACAGCGCCGAAGCGCCGTCGGTCAGCACTTCCACGCGCTCGACGATGGCGGACGGAATCGAAGCCAGGTCGGAGTAACCGCCGGCGCTGACGCCCATGCGGCGGCCGTCGATCAGCACCAGGCTGCGTTCCGGGCCGAGGTTGCGCAGGCTGACATACATGCCGCCGAAATCGCGCGAGGAGCTCAGCGAGGACGAACGGCTCAGGCTCGGTGCGCCGGCTGCAGTGACGTCCTGCAGGATGTCGGCAACGTTGACGTAGCCCTTCTTCTCGATGTCGGCGCGGTTGAGTGCCACCACCGGCTGCGCGGTCTCGACACTGGCCTGGCGGATGCGCGAGCCGGTGATCTCGATGCGGTCGAGGTTGGTGGGGGTATCGCCGGCTTCCTGTGCGAAGGCGGGCGTGGTGCAGCTGGCGGCCAGCGCGATGACGATCGCGTTGCGCAGCGGGGTGGTCTTCAGGGACATCCGTGAAATCTCGTGTTTCAGAAAAAACATGCGTCCGTTCTATGGACGCGTGGGGTGCTGCAAACCAACGTGGGGGCCGGATTCTAGAGTGTTTTCATCGGTAACTGTTTGTCCGCGCGCGCTGTAACGCCGCGAAAATGAATCGCAACCAACAATCCACAGGTGCACTGTGCGCAACGTCACGCGCGTTGTGTCTGCGATGGGCAGAGGCATCGATAGCGGCGGTGTTTGCGCAATCTGTAGCGATGCGAGTGGGCATGCATCCATCCACGCATGGCGTGGATCTACTGGATCCCGCACGCGCCACATCGGTAGATCCACGCCATGCGTGGATAGCCCACAGTAGATCCACGCCATGCGTGGATAGCCCACAGTAGATCCACGCCATGCGTGGATAGCCGCGCAGTAGATCCACGCCATGCGTGGATGGCGCGCAAAACGAAAAAGGGACGGAGCCTTCGCTCCGTCCCCTGCGCAACGCTCATTCCATCAATGCGTGGTGCTCAGGTCTCGCGCAGCGCCGTGGTGATCGGCAATCGTGCCGCACGCAGCGCCGGGAACAATCCGCCCACCAGGCCGATGCCCAGCGCCCACTTCAGTCCGCTCCACAGCAGTTCCGGCGATACATGGAACTTGAACACCACCGCGCTGAAGTTGCTGCCGATGGTGGACACGCTGTAGCCGTTGAACAGCAGCCACGCCACCGCACACCCCAGCAGGCCACCCAGCAGCGCCAACAGCATGGTTTCCAGCATCACCGCAGTCACCACCGGCAGGCCGCGGAAGCCGATCGCACGCATGGTGGCGATCTCTCGCGCGCGCGTGGCCACGGCGGCATACATGGTGTTGAGCGCGCCGAACACGGCGCCTACCGCCATGATGGTGCCGATCACCTTGCCGAGGATGTCGATCAGCTTGGTCAAGCCGCCACCCTGCTTGCTGTAGTAGACACGCGTGGTTTCCACGTCCAGTTTCAGGCGCGGATCGGCGGCGACGGCGGCCTTGAACTGCTCGAAGCCGGCCTTGCCGTCGGTGCGCACGCTGATCGACTGCCAGGCACTGCGCTGGTAGGTGCTGGCCAGCGTATCGGCGTCGGTCCACAGTTCCGAATCATGCGCATCGCCGGTGGCGAACACACCCACGACCGTCCAGGTCTGGTTGCCCAGGGTGAGCGTCTTGCCAACGTCCATGTCGCGGAACTGGCTTTTGGCACCCTGGCCGACCACGATCTCGCGCAGGCCGGCGGCGAACCGGCGGCCTTCGACGATCTTGACCTTGTCATGCACGGCCCACGCCTGCGGGCCGACACCGCGGAACTGCGCGTTGACGTCGGTGCCATCGGCCTTGGACACCAGGTTGACCACCTGCGACAGTTCCGGCGACAGCAGCGGCCCCCCCTGCGCATCGCGGGTGATGCCGGGCAGCGTGGACAGCGTGGGCACCTGTTCGCGGGTGATGACCGAGTTGGTCTCAGCCTGCGAACCGCCGCGCAGCACGATCGCGGTGGTGTCATCGCCGGTGTTGTTGAGCGTGGCCTGGAAGCCTTCGCCCATCGCCAGCATCGCCACCAGCACGCCGACCACGCCGGCGATGCCGACCACGATCACCGAGGACGCGCCCCAGCGCTGCGGCAGGCTGGCAATACCGATGCGGGTGGCGGCCAGCGCCAGCCGTCCACTGCGGGTGAGCGCGAGCCACAGCCCCAGCAGCACCGCGATGGCCAGCACGCCGATCCACGGCAGGCCGATCCACACCGCCAGGCCGACGGCCAGCAACAGCACGGTCACCGCGTTTCCCAGCCATTTCTTGAGCTTGTTCATGTCGGTGTCCTCTTCAGCGGCCGGCGAGCGCGTCAACGATCTTCAGGCGCTTGGCACGCAGTGCGGGCAGCAGCCCGACCACGATGCCGATCACCACGATCAGGACGATGCCCACCAGCCAGGTCGGCGTCGGTACGTGCGGCGGCAGCATGCCCATGCTCTTCGGGCTGATGGCCGGCAGGATCAACGCCGCCAGGCCCATGCCGAGCAGTCCACCGAGGCCGATCAGCAGCACCGATTCGACCATCACCAGGGTCAGCACGGTGCTGTCCTTGAAGCCAAGCGTCTTCAGCGTGGCCAGTTCCGGAATACGCTCGCGCACCGCCTGCGCCATGGTGTTGCCGGTCAACAGCAGCAGGGTGAAGAACACCGCGCCCATGATCGAGGTGACGATCATGCCGATGTCGGCGAACTGCTTGACGAACGCCTGCTGGAACGCCGACTCGGTCTGGGTCTTGGTTTCGTGGTCGGAGTTGGCCGAGATCGCATCGATGGCCTGTGCCACCCGCGACGACTGATCCGGGTTGTCCAGCGTCACCGTGTACCAGCTCACCTGGTTCTTGATGTAGTCGTTGGACTCATCGAAGTACTTCCAGTTCATCATCAACTGGCGTTCTTCGTTGGCCGCCAATGCACGATCCTTCGAGCGGTAGATGCCCTTCAGTTCCAGCGGCCAGTCGTTGCTGCCGCCACGCGGGAAGATGGTGGCCTGCAGCGGGATGGTGTCGCCGACCTTCCAGCCGAACTGCTTGGCCAGCGTCTCGCCGACGATCGCACCGGTGCGGGTCTGCTGCCAGTCCTGCAGCTGCGCCGGGTCGATCTGCAGCTCGCGGTAGACATCGAAGTAGTTGGGCGCCACGGAGAAGTTGGGGAAGAAGTTCTTCGGGTCCTGGTAGATGCCACCGAACCACATGCCGTAGGTGACATCGCGCACGCCACTGACCTGGCGGATCTGCGCTTCCAGGCGGATCGGCAGCGACTGGGTGATCGACAGGCGCGAGGCTGTCACCAGCCGGTTGGCACCTTCCACACTGCCACCGGACGAGAACGCCACGCGGACCGAGTCGAGCATGCCGAACAGCAGGAACGCGGCCACCACCGACAACAGGGTCAACAGGGTGCGGGTGCGGCTGCGGAACAGCTGCGCCCATACCAACGAGAAGTATTTCATCGCTGCGGCCTCCGTCAGTGGGCCAGCGGGGCGTCGGCCAGCTCGCCCTTGTCCAGGTGCACCGTGTGGGTGGCGTACTCGGCGGCCTTCGGGTCATGGGTGACCATGATGATGGTCTTGCCGTGTTCGCGGTTGAGCTGCTGCAGCAGGCCCAGGATCTCTTCGGCGGACTGGCGGTCGAGATCGCCGGTCGGTTCGTCGCAGATCAGGAAGGTCGGGTCGGAGACGATCGCGCGGGCGATCGCCACGCGCTGCTGCTGGCCACCGGACAGTTCGTTGGGGCGATGGCTGCGGCGGTCGGCCAGGCCGACCAGGGTCAGCGCGATCTCCGCGTTGCGCTTGCGCTGCGCCGCGCTGAGGTGGGTCAGCAGCAATGGCAGTTCCACGTTCTTCTGCGCGGTCAGCATCGGCATCAGGTTGTAGAACTGGAACACGAAGCCGACGTGATGGCTGCGCCACGTCGACAGCTGGCCGCCGCTCATCTGGTCGATGCGCTCGCCTTCGATGCTGATCTCGCCGCCAGTAGGGTTGTCCAGGCCGCCGATCAGGTTGAGCAGGGTGGTCTTGCCGGAACCGGACGGGCCCATCAGCGCGACGAAATCGCCGCTGGCGATATCCAGGTCGATGCCGTGCAGCACCTGCACTTTCTCGGGGCCACGCTGGTAGGTCTTGGTGATGTTGCGCAGTGAAACCAGGGTCGACATGGGTGGTTCTCCACGGAAGGCGGGAAACGGGGAAGCGCACCGGCGGAGGCCGCAGGCGTGCGTCGAGCGGTGCTGCCGGCGGCGCCCGTGGGCGCCAGACCGTTACTGCGCTTGTTTCTGTTGCACCTTGGCGCCATCGCGCAGGGTGTCCGGCGGGTTGACCACCACCGACTCCCCCGCGCTCACGCCCTTGAGGATCTGGCGGTCCTTGCCCATCGCCTGGCCGGCCTCGACCGTGCGCTGCTGCACGCGGTTCTGGTCACCCAGCACGAAAGCCACCGACGCGCCCTCGCGCTGGACCACGGCACCGCCCGGCACGCGAACGCCCTGCGGCTTGCTGGCCGCCTGCGGCTGCGCCTGTTCCAGGAAGCTGACCCGCACGCCCATCTCCGGCACGATGCGCGGGTCTTTCACTTTCAGCGCCACCCGCACCTTCACCGTGGCCTTGCCGCGATCAGCGGTGGGAATGATGGCAATCACCTCGGCCGGGATCTTCCAGTCCGGATAGGCGTTGAGCGTGGCTTCCACCGGCATCTTCGGCTGCACGCGGCCAATGAAGGCTTCGCCGACCTCGACTTCGATCTCCAGCGATTCCATGTCGACGATGGTGCCGATGCCGGTACGGGTGAAGCCGCCGCCGGCCGACAGCGGCGAGACGATTTCACCGGGCTGCGCGGCCTTGGCGGTGACCACACCGGAGAACGGCGCGCGCACGATGTTGTTGTCCACGCCGAGATCGGCGATGGACAGCTGGTCGTTCGCCACCTTGACGTTGCGCCGTGCGGTTTCCAACTGCGCACGCAGGCTGTCACGCTGGGCCACGGCCTGGTCGTACTGCGAACGCGAGACCAGCTGCTGGCCGACCAGTGCCTGCAGGCGGCTGGCCTCGGCGGCGGCCTGCTTCTGCTGGGCTTCCAGGCCGACCACCTGGCTGCGTGCGGCCTGCAGCTGCGAGGCATACAGGCTGCGCTGAGCGTCGGCATCGATCGGGTCCAGGGTGGCCATGACCTGCCCCTGTTCCACCCGCATGCCTTCTTCGATCATCACCTCGCGCACCTTGCCGGTGATCTTGGCCGACACCGTGGCCATGCGCCGGGCGACGACGTAGCCGCTGGCATCGAGCACCGAACTGCTGGCGCTGCCCTGCTGGATGGCCACGGCCGGCGCGGTGTCCACTTCCACGGTGGGCGCGCGGCCGAACAGGGCGAATGCACCGCCGGCCAGCAACACGATGATCACGACCACGGCGACCCACAGCCAGCGGCGGCCACCACTGCCACCACTGGAGGCAGGCGGCGGCGACTTGCGGTCGATACGGAGTTCCTTCAACAGCTCGGCAGAAGCGTTCATTCGTTCCATCACAGGCGTTCGGGCGGGTTTGACCGGAAGGGCAGGCAGCGGCGGTTCCGGCGGTGGAGCGTGCGGCACAGCATGAAGGCAGGTGCATCGGCGATGGCAGTGACAGCTGTCATCCGATGTCATTGACGGCGGCAACTGCGAAATGTGACCACGGCGGCACAGGATGGCAACGTCCCCGCTACCGGTACTGCCCATGGATCCGATCGCTTCGTCGCTGGCCCGCCTGCAGCAGGTGCAGGTGCGTTACCGCGACCATACCGCCCTGCACGGCATCGACCTGCAGGTCCGCGCTGGCCAGGTACTGGCCCTGCTGGGCCGCAACGGTGCCGGCAAGAGTACCGCGATCAGCGTGCTGTTGGGCCTGCGCCGCGCCGACGGCGGCCAGGTCGAGCTGCTGGGCGGCGATCCGCAGCAACGCGATCATCGGCTCGGCCTCGGCGTGATGCTGCAGAGCACCAGCCTGCCGCCGATGCTGCAGGTGGATGAACTGGTGGCGCAGGCCAGCGCCTGCTATCCGGATCCATTGCCGCTGGGCGACGTACTGCAGCGTGTGGGCCTGCAGGACCTTGCCCGGCGTCGCTATGGCCAGCTGTCCGGCGGTCAGCAGCGCTGCGTACAGTTCGCCATCGCCATCTGCGGCCGCCCGCGCGTGCTGTTCCTCGATGAGCCCACCACCGGCCTGGACATCCAGGCGCGGCAGGCGATGTGGCAGGCGATCCGGCAACTGGTGGCCGAAGGCTGCGGCGTGCTGCTGACCACCCACTACCTGGAAGAAGCCGAGGCGCTGGCGCAACGGGTGGTGGTGCTGGAGCAGGGCAGGGTAGTGGCCGATGCGCCGCTGTCCGAACTGCGCCTGGCCGACCGCCCGCGACGCATCCGCTGCCGCAGCACGCTGGCCGCCGATGAAGTGCAGCACTGGCCCGGCGTCCAGCAGGTGCAGCGCGACGGAGAACATCTGCAGATGCTGGCCAGCCCGGCCGAGCCGGTGGTAGCCCGGCTGCTGGCCACCGATGCGCAGCTGCGCGAACTGGAAGTACAGGGCGCGGCACTGGCCGACGCCTTCCTCGACCTGACCCGGGAGGCCGCATGAACACCTTGACCCGTCCCACCGCCGCCGGTGCAGCGCCCTCGGTCTGGCGTGCCCTGCGTCCGTATCGCGCCGAACTGCAGGCCGAGCTGCGTCGCGCCTGGCGCTCGCCGTCGTTCGTGCTGCCCTCGTTGTTGTTCCCGGTGCTGTTCTACCTGTTGTTCGGCGTACTGCTGGGCCGTGGCCACGCGCCGGTCTATCTGCTGGCGACTTATTGCGTGTTCGGCGCGATGGCGCCCGCGCTGTTTGGCTTCGGCGTGCAGCTTGCGCTGGACCGCGAAGGTGGTCTGCTGACCCTCAAGCGCGCACTGCCGCTGCCTGCCGCAGCGCCGCTGCTGGCGCGGCTGGCAATGGCCCTGCTGTTCGCGGTGCTGATCGCCGCGATGCTGATGGCGGTGGCGTGCCTCTTCGGCGGCGTGCAGCTGCAGGCGGTGCAGGTACTGCAGCTGCTGGCCGTGGCGGCGTTTGCGGCATTGCCGCTGGGATCGATCGGCCTGCTGATCGGCAGCCATGTCGGCGCCAGCGCGGCACCGGCCATCGTCAACCTGGTCTACCTGCCGCTGGCCCTGCTGTCCGGGCTGTGGCTGCCGTTGTCGGCATTGCCGACGGTGTTTTCGACGCTGGCGCCGCTGTGGCCGACCTGGCACCTGGCGCAGCTGGCCCTGCCCATTCTTGGCCAGCCGGCGCGTGGCGGTACCGTTGGCCATCTGCTGGTGTTGCTGGGTGTGAGTGCGGTCGCACTGCTGCTGGCGCGCCGTCGCCTGCGCCGGGTCGGCTGAACTGGCATGATCGGCAGCGATCGTCCCCGCCTGGAATCTTCCGTGCCACCGAGCTGGCTTGCGTCCCTGCTGCGCCCCGCACCGGATTCGGCAGTGGCCGAACTGCTGCGGCGAGGCAAGTCGCCCTGGAGTGGCGCGATCCATCTGCTGTGGTCGGTCTGGATCTTCCTCACCCCGGTGCTCGGCAATGGCTTCACGCTGCGCTGGTTGTTGCTGACGCTGGCCAGCTATCCGTTGTTCCTGCTGTTCTATGCCAAGGTGATGCTGGCGCCACGGCACCACGCCTGGCGCTACGCGCTGGCCATGATTGCGATGGCCCTGGTACTGCTGCCGTGGTATCCGTCGGGACTGAGCTACTTCGTGTTCGGCTGCGTGATGATCCGCATGAGCAGCCGCGGCGGCTGGTGGGTGTACCTGTTGCAGCTCACTGGCCTGAATCTGCTGTTCTGCAGCACCGCGCTGTACTTCGGTTATCCGTGGCAGGCCATGGTGTGGATGCCGGCGGTATCGTTCATTGTCGGGCTGGTGGTGAACGTGGAGGCCTTGAGCCATCAGCGCGACGTCGCCCTGCAGCTGTCCCAGGATGAGGTGCGGCGCCTGGCGACCACCGCCGAGCGCGAGCGCATCGGCCGTGATCTGCATGACCTGCTGGGGCATACGCTGTCGTTGATCACGCTGAAGCTGGAACTGGCGCGCAAGCTGTACGACCGCGATGACGCGCGTGCCCGGCAGGAAATCGGTGAAGCCGAGGACATCGCGCGCGAGGCGCTGGCACAGGTACGCAGTGCGGTCACCGGCATCCGCGCCAGCGACCTGGCCGGCGAACTGGCCTCGGCACGCCTGCTGCTGGAATGCCAACAGGTACACCTGCAGTACATGCCGCCGCCGCCGATGCCAGTGGAGGTGGAGCGTGGGCTGGCACTGGTGCTGCGCGAGGCGGCGACCAACATCGTGCGCCACGCGCAGGCGACCCGGGTGCAGGTGGATTTCATGCTTGAGGACCGACAGTTGGCGATGCAGATACGCGATGACGGCCGTGGTGGCGTGCAGGCCGAGGGCAACGGATTGTGTGGCATGCGTGAGCGGGCAGCGGCGCTGGGTGGCCAGTTGACGCTGCAGTCGCCGCGCGGGGAAGGCACGCTGCTGACCGTGCGCGTACCCTTGGTGGCCGCGACTATGCCGCTGTCGCCGGCATCGCTGGCACAGGGGGGCGCGGCATGATCCGCATCCTGCTGGCCGAGGACCAGGCGATGGTGCGTGGTGCATTGTCGGCGCTGCTGGGCCTGGAACCGGATATCGAAGTACTGGGCAGTGCAGCCGACGGCGAAGCCGCCTGGCGCATGCTGCAGCAGCTGCAGCCGGACATCCTGGTCACCGACATTGAAATGCCCGGGTTGAGCGGGCTGGAGCTGGCCCAGCGCATCGCCCGCCATGAACTGCCGATCAAGGTGGTGATCGTGACCACCTTCGCCCGCGCCGGTTTCCTGCGCCGTGCGCTGGAAGCGGGCGTGCTGGGCTATCTGTTGAAGGATGCACCGGCCGAGAACCTGGCCGAGGCACTGCGCAAGGTGAAGCAGGGGATCCGCGCGATCGACCCGCAGCTGGCCCTGGATGCCTGGTCGCAGGCCGACCCGCTGACCGACCGCGAGCGCCGCGTGCTGCGCCTGGCGGGCGAGGGCCGCACCGCCAGCGAGATCGCCGAGCAGCTGGGGCTGTCGCACGGCACAGTGCGCAATTACCTGTCCGAATGCATCGGCAAGCTGGGCGTGGCCAACAGGATCGAGGCGTACCGGCTGGCGCGGCAGAAGGGGTGGTTGTAGTAGCGTGCGCCGACGCACCGGTAGCGCCGGGCCATGCCCGGCGGGTCATTTCCGCGACCGCGGAGGGGTGTCACTTTCTTGCTCGTGCAAGAAAGTAACCAAAGAACACGCCGCCAGGTCGCGAGCCGGTGCTGCGCACCGGTGCCCTGCGCTTCTCGGTGAATCAGGGGACGGCGCCGAACTCGCTGCGCTCAGACATCGGCGCCTCTACGCCCCTGATTCCCCTGCGATGCTCGGCTCGCTAGAAGGCGGACCCAACGTCAAACGCCACACCTGCACCCAGTAGATCCACGCCATGCGTGGATGCTGTCGCTGTTGCCCCTCCCGTCCGCCTTGAGCGAGCCGAGCACCGCAGGTCCGGCGAGGGCGCAGAGGCGCGGGTGTCTGAGCGCAGCGAGTTCCCGCGCCGTCCCTCGACGGACCGAGGAGCGCAGGGCACCGGCGTGCGAAGCACGTCGGCTCGCGGCCGGCGGAGCGTTTCTTTGGTTACTTTCTTTGCGCGCAAAGAAAGTGACACCCCCCCACGGTCGCGGAAACGATCCGCCGGGAACAACCGGCGAACCCCGTCAATCCTTCCCGCGTGCCATCGCCTGGAACACGCCATCGCGGCGCACCCACAGGTGGAACAACGCCGCACCCACGTGCATCAGCACCGTGGCGAACAACACATAGGCCAGCAGGCTGTGCGCATTGCGCAGCGCGGCGTACAGTGCCGGGGTGTGCGGCACGATCGGTGGCAGGTGCAGGCTACCGCCCAGCACGATCGGGTAGCCGCCGGCCGACAGCATCGCCCAGCCGATCAGCGGCATCGCCAGCATCAACGCGTACAGCATCCAGTGCGAGGCCTTCGCCGCCAGCACCTGCCACGCCGGAAGATCCGCCGGCAGCGGCGGAGGGCGATGGCGCAGGCGGTTGTACAGCCGCAGCACCACCAGCAGCAGGATGGCGATGCCCAGCGGCCGGTGCAGGTCGATCAGCAGGGGGCGCAGGTGCAGCGAGGCGACCATGGTCACGCCGATGAACAGCATGGCGATGATCATCAGCGCCATGGACCAGTGCAGTACCCGGGCGAGCAGGTTGAAGTGGCCGTTGTCGGTGTTCATTGCACAGCCTCCTTCGGTTGCTCGACGTTGCCGCTGGCGCGCTCGCGTTCGCGGCGGTTGAACGACTGCGAATACACCGCCGAGCGCGCCGCCAGGATCGGGTCATCGCTGCCGCGCACGCCGCTGGGCACGATCAGCGGATCGAAGTTGAGCTGGCCGCAGGCGCCTTCTTCCTGCGACTGCATGCGGTCGAGGCTGAGCACGCCGGCCACCACCTGTTCGCGCGATTCCGGCCACGGCACCGAGGGATCATCGATGGCATCACCGGGCGCGGCCAGGCTGACCACCAGGTTCCAGCGCACCGGGCCGCTGGCCAGGCGCTGCTGCAGTTCCTGGCTGAGGAAATCGACGCTGGCCTGCTTGCGCGTTTCTGCATCCATCTCCACCACCGGCGCCTGCGGCTGCCAGCGCCAGCGCACCGCACGTTTCTGGCCCTGCGCGTTGGTGAACCAGAAGCTGTTGACGCTGTTGAAGGTGGTGTTGGCCCAGCTGCTGGTCCACGGCGCCGTCTTGGCCCACTGCTGGAACGCCTGCGCGCTGGGGTATTTCGCCAGTACGGCGGCCATCTTCTGCGGGTCGGGCTTGCCGGTGGCCGGGTCCGGAATCTGCGCGCGGGTCTGCTCGTAGAAGGCTTCGGCGGTGGGCACGGCGAAGAACGGGAAGCTGTTCATCGCCATCCGCCATTCCTGGCCGTCATCGCCGACCAGCTGCACCGCGATGCTGCGCACGCGTGCGGTGTTGTCGGCGCCGTAGGGGTCACCGCCGCCGATCGACAGCCGGCCCAGCACCGGTACCTTGGCCTGCGAGAACACCCGTGCACTGGACAGTGTGGGCGCCTGCGCGCTGGGTTCGAACCAGCCACTCACGCACACACCCTTGCTGTGCGCGCGGCGGAAGCCGGGATGCGCAGGGCCGGTGGCCTCGATGGTGTCGGTGAAGCGCTGCGCGGTCAGCCGGTCGCGGCCGATCCAGCCGGCCAACCAGGCGAAAGCGAGGGCGACGACGACCAGGATCAGCGCGATCAGGGCGATCAAGGGCAGCGGTGAATGCTTGCGCGGTGACTGCGGCCCTTGGCCGGCACGGGTGTAGCGGAAGAGCGACATGGTCGGAGTCCTGCCTTCACGGACGTGTGGGTGGGCGACCACCACATCCTCGCAGAACCCGGCCGGAGCCGAAATTCAATTTTTCGTCAGAGTTGCCGGGTGATGCGGTGCCGACCAAGGTCGGCACCCACCGTCATCGCGGATCAGCATCCGCACCGGCATCGGTAGCGCCGGGCCATGCCCGGCGGCTGCATCAGGCGTAACGCGCTTTCAGCATCGCCCAGGCCGAACGCAGGGCGAGAGCTTCGCCACCGGTCGGGCGGCCCGGGCGCTCGCCATCGTTCCAGGCATACACGTCCAGATGTGCCCAGCGCTGGCCATCTTCCAGGAAGCGTTCCAGGTACAGCGCGGCGGTCACCGAGCCGGCCATGCGCGAACCGGCATTGGCCAGGTCGGCGATGCCGCTGCTCAGGTAACGCAGGTAGGGGCGCCACAGCGGCATGCGCCAGACCGGGTCGCGGGTCGCATCACCAGCCTGCAGCCATTGCTGGGCAACCGTGTCATCGTTGCTGAAGAGCGCCGGCAGATCCGGGCCCAGCGCGATGCGCGCCGCGCCGGTCAGGGTGGCGAAGTCCAGCACCAGGTCCGGCTTCTGCTCACCGGCGAAGGTCAGCGCGTCGCACAGGATCACCCGGCCTTCGGCGTCGGTGTTGTCGATCTCCACGCTCAGGCCCTTGCGGGTGGCGATCACTTCGCCCGGACGGAAGGCATCCGGGCCGATCGCGTTTTCCACTGCCGGCACCAGCAGGGTCAGGCGCACCGGCAACTGCTGGGCCATCACCAGCCCGGCCAGTGCCAGCGCATGGGCGGCGCCGCCCATGTCCTTCTTCATGTTGCGCATGCCGTCGGCCGGCTTGATGTCCAGGCCGCCGGTATCGAAGCACACGCCCTTGCCGACCAGCGCCAGCGCCGGGTCCGTCTCCTTGCCCCAGCGCAGCACGATCAACCGAGGTGCACGGTGCGACGCGCGGCCCACGGCGTGGATGGCCGGGAAGTTCTGCGCCAGCAGTTCGTCGCCGGTGATCGCTTCAACCTGCGCACCATGCGCTTCAGCCAGGGCACGCGCGGCGTCTTCCAGCTGCTGCGGGCCCATGTCTTCGGTGGGGGTGTTGACCCAGTCACGCACGCGCAGGCTGGCGGCGATCAGGTCGGCCACCTCGCCGGTCGGTGCGGCCACCAGCTGGGCCGGCGTGCGGTTGCGCTTGCGGTAGCGGTCGAAACGGTAGCTGCCCAGGCCCCAGCCCAGCTGCAGCAGCGCCTGTTCGGCAGCCGGCAGTTCGCTGGCCAGCTGCCACACGCTGCCTTCCGGCAGGGCATGCGGTGCATGCGCGTAGCTGTAGGCATCGGCACGATCGCCGACACCGATCACCGCGCCCGCCAGGCCATCGGCGCCGGGCAACAGGGCAACCGAATGCGCGCCGGCAGTGAAGCCCTGCGACTTCAACCACGCCTGGGTCGCGGCGGACTGGCTGTTCTTCCACGCCTCGAACTGGCTGCGGTCCAGCACGTGCAACGGCAGCGCGGCGGTGGTGTCGGCGGTGAAACCAGTGATCTCGCTCATGCGTCAGGTACTCCGGGATTCGTCAGCGTCGGCGGCGTCGAGGTTGGCATCGAGCCAATCGGCCAGGCCGGTGAGGGTGTCGAACTGCAGGTCAGGCTGCAGCTGCGGATGGTTCCAGGTGGCCGCTTCGCGGTTGATCCAGCAGCCGCGCAGGCCGGCAGCCATCGCGCCGGCCACATCCATCTCGACGTGGTCGCCTACGTGCAGCACCTGCGCCGGGGCGACGCCCAGGCGGTCGCAGGCGGCGTGGAAAATGCTTGCTTCGGGCTTGGCCGCGCCATGCTCGCGCGCGCCAAGCTGGAAGCTGAAGTGATGGGCCAGGCCGATCCGTTCCAGGTCGGCGTTGCCGTTGCTCAACGCGGCCACCGGCACCCGCGCGGCGATCCGCGCCAGGGCATCGAGCGCGTCGGGGTAGCACTCCACCTGGTTGCGCGCCGCGTAGAACACTTCATACGCCGGTTCCAGAAGGTCCAGGCTGGCGCCACTGTTTTCCAGCGCCTCCTGGATCGTCAGCCGGCGCAGCGCGCTCAGGTCGAAATGCAGGTGGGGGTTGTCGCGGAACGAGCGCTCGCGCAGTTCGCGCATGGCCGCCACCGGATACATCGCGGCGGTGGCGGGGCTGTGTTCACGCATCCAGTCGAACAGGACCTGGTCGATGCGGGCGCCGATCGGAGCGAACGGCCACAGCGTATCGTCGAGGTCGAGGGTGATGGCAAGGACAGGGAATTTCACCCCGCCATTCTACGCCTGCCCGCGCGCGCTTTCATGCGCGCGACGGGCAGGGGGCACTGCAGGGTGCGTCAGCGCAGGTCGTAGGAGCAGCTGATGGTGGTCTGGCCGTCGAACCGCCGCACATCCAGGTTGTGCCGGCCCACTTCCCGCGTGTAGCTGCCTGCCACCGGGTCGGACAGCTTCGCCAGTGCCGCGATCTGTTCGACGCTGGCGGTGCTGAAGTACGCGGTGAAACTGTCGACGCCATCCTCGCCGCTGTCGCCGTCGTACGCCTGCAGGCGGTTCACTGGCTGGCCCAGCACCATCAGCGGCGTGGTCAACAGGAACTCACCGCTGGACTCCCCGTTTTCCGCCCGCAGCGGCGGCGGCGCCAGCAACTGGGCGATCGTTTCGAACTGCCTGGGGGTGAGGTGGCGCTGGCAGGTGACCGCTTCGACCAGCTGGGCACGCGCCTGCTCGATTGCCGGCGGCGTCGCGGCGAAAGCAGGGGTGGCAAGGCAGGCAAGGGCGAGGCAGCGTGTGGCGAACGAGGTCATCCGAACGGATCCATCCGAAAAAAGGGGGACTATTCTGCCAGTTCTGCCCTGGTTTCCGGCCCTGCCATCGGCGCGATCACGGCCCTGGCCCGCTCACTCCAGCAAGCGCGCCCAGCCCTGCATGCCCTCCAGTCGTGCCAGCACCAGCTTGATGCAGACCAGCAGTGGCACCGCCAGCAGCAGGCCGATCATGCCCCAAGCCCAGCCGAACACCATCAGCGCCAGGATCAGCACCAGCGGTGACAGTTTCATCTGCCGGCCAAGCACGATCGGCGTCACCAGCTGCCCTTCCAGGGTATGCAGGGTCAGGTAGGCGGCCGCAGGCAGCAGCGCCTGCAGCGGGTCGCGGAACTCGACGAAGCCCATCAGCAGCATCAACGCGACGCCGAGCAATGGGCCGACATACGGGGCGAAATTCAGCAGCGCCGCCACGGTGCCCCACAGCAGGGCCTCCTGCAGGCCGATGCCCAGCAGCATCAGCACGCCGGCCAACAGCAGGCCGACCACGGTGTTGATCACGCTGATGGTCAATACGTAGCGTGATACTTCATGCTCGATCGAGCGCAGGATGTCGCTGGTGAAGCGCTGCTGCTGCCGGTTCGGGAACAGGGCAATCGCTGCGCGCTGCAGGCTCTGGCCGTAGATCATGAAGAACAATGTCAGCAGTACGACGGCCAGCACCGAGGCGGCCAGCCGCGGCGCGCGGGTGAGCATGCGGTACGGATCGTCCAGCTGGGTGCGGATCACCTGCACCTTGCGGTTGCCGTCGCCACCGGCCACGCGCGCGAAATTCTCCGCCGCCTGGTTGGCCTGCTGCACCGGCTTGGTCAGGTCCTGCACCTGGCGCGCGACCTTGCGCAGCTGCTGCGGTGCTTCCTGTGCCCAGTCCATCGCCGGGCCGATCAGCTGCACCGCCAAGGCGCCGGTCACGCCCAGTCCGGCGCCCAGCACCAGCAGGGCGCCGAGCGCACGTGGAATCCACAGCTTCTGCAGCAGGCGCAGGATCGGGTTGCCGACCAGGGCGAAGAACATCGCCAGCAGCACCGGCAGGATGATGTCCTGTGCCGCCCATAGGGTGAACGCCACGGCCAAGGTCGCCAGTATCACCAGCGACATCGGGCCACGTGGGCGCGAGGCGGGAGGCAGCGGTGCGGGGGCGTCCGGCGCAGGCGACGACGGGGACAACAGGGACTCGCTCATCGACGCACCGACCGGGAAAAGAAGCCCATTATCGACCCGCCGCGATCAACGCGGCGGGTAAGGATCATCAACGTTCGGACATCTCGGTGGCCGCTTCGGCCGGACGCGGCCCACGCAGCTCGGTGTCCACCGTGGGCGCCGGCTGCGCTGCCGGCCGTGCAGCTGCGGGCGCCGCCTGCTCGGCGGCCTCATCCGCCTGGTCGGCGGCATCGTCTGCGGTTTCCGCCGCCTGCGCCGCCACCACGGTGGCAAACGCGGCCTGTGCGCTGGCGAACAGGCTGGACACCGAACCCACCATCTGCAGCCAACGCGCACCGTTGACCTTGCCTGGAACCTCCAGCTTGCCGGCGATGAAACCGCCGGCCAGGCCGACCAGCACGATGCGCAGTGGTGACCAGCCCTGTCGCCAGACCTGGCTGAGTACGCCCCAGTTGTCCTGGGTCTCGCCGATGCGTACGGCCATCACCTGTTCGCAGCGCTTTACCCGCCGCTGCAGTGCACCGAACTTCATGGCTTGCCCTCCGGAATCTGCACGCCGGCATCGGGATCATCATCGGTGGGCTCATCGAACAGGCCCAACCGGGACAACTGGCGCCGGGTGGCGTGCATGCCGGTGTGGTGGAAGAAGTACGAAACACGCCAGATCGCATAGCCGGTGACGGCCAGGCTCAGCAACGAGGTGATCAGCAGTGCCTGCAGCCAGCTCAGGCCGAAGCTCTGCAGCAGGGCGATCAGGGTGGCGGCCAGCAACAACCAGGCCGAGGCGCCGAATACGATGGCGACGCCGGCCCAGGCCAACGCACGCCCGAACGCACTGCGTGCAAGCGCGAAGTCCGCCGACGCCAACCGGCGCAGCGAACGCAGCGAGTGCTTGGCCGAATCGGCGGTCGCCCGGCCGGCAGCGCCGACCTGGCGGATGCTCTCGTCCAACGGCGGCGTCGCCGCCGGATCCGGACGTTGCGTGGTGTCTTCGCTCACGCCGCAGCTTACTTGTCGCTGCCGCGGGCCAGCTTGGCGATGATCCAGCCGGTAGCGAAGGCCACACCGAACGAGGCCAACGGACGTTCGCGGATCAGTTCAGCGGCGCTGTCGATCAGGTCCTTGCCCTTGTCCATAAGCGCATCGACCTGTTCCTTGGCGGCGGCACCACCGAACTCGGCGGCAGCCAGGCCCGACAGCGCGCTGTCGGACAGTTCAGCCTTGACGTTGGCCTTGCCGATGCGCAGTTCGTCGGTCGCGGCACCGGTAGCGCCCTTGATCGCACCGCCGGCAGCGCTGGCGGCCTGCTTCAGGTGGGAACCGGCTTCACCCAGGTGGTCCTTCAGGTTTTCGGTATTGGTGGGGCTCATCGAATCACTCCTGTTGCGATGGGGGAACGGGCGATCGGCTCAGCCGACCTGGACATACAGAGATAGCATCACGGTGGTATAGGGGGCGTTACGGCCAGGCGATCACCGCATCACCAACTGGCCCTGTTGCTGGCCATTGTTGCGTAGCACGCGCAGCACCAGGGTCGGCGGGCGCTGCTGGAAATTGGCCCGCCAGCTGGCCAGGTCGGCGAACTCGCCAACCGTGGCATCGGTGATGATGTCGCCCTGCTGCAGGCCATTGGTCGCCGCGCGGCTGCCGCGCTTGACCTCGCTGACCAGCACCCCGCCCACGCCGGACTGGCGCAGCGATTCGGGCAGATCGACGAAGCTGGCACCGGTCAGGCGCGGATCCAGGCTCTCGCCGCTGACCACGCGCGCCTGCTCCTTCAGCGTGGCCTTGATCTGCAGCGGCTTGCCTTCGCGGCGAACGTCCAGGGTCAGCACGCTGCCCACCGCCGCCAGGCCTTCCACGTTGTGCAGTGCTTCGGCACTGTCCACCCGCTGGCCGTTGGCCGAGACCACCACGTCGCCCGGCTTCAGCCCTGCGGCGGCACCGGCCGAACCGGCCAGCACGCGGGTCACCAGTGCGCCACGGGTTTCGCCCAGGCCCAGGCCCTGCGCGATCTGCGCGCTCAGGTTCTGGCTTTCGATACCCAGCGTGCCGCGCACCACCACGCCATGCTTGACCAGCTGGTCGACCACGCTGCGGGCCAGGTTCGATGGAATCGCCAGGCCCAGGCCGATGTTGCCGGCCATGCTGCCCTGCGGGTTGAAGCTGGCGGTGTTGATGCCCACCAGCTGGCCCTGCAGGTTGACCAGCGCGCCACCGGAATTGCCCGGGTTGATCGACGCATCGGTCTGGATGAAGTTCTGGTAGCCCAGCCCGCGGATGCCGCTGCGGCCCACCGCCGAGACGATGCCCGAGGTGACCGTCTGGCTGAAACCGAACGGATTGCCGATGGCGACCACGAAGTCGCCGACCCGCAGCTGGTCGCTGTTGCCCAGCTTGATGTCGGTCAGGTTCTGCGCCGGAATGCGGATCAGCGCGATGTCGGTGTCGCGGTCCGAGCCGAGGAACTCGGCCTTGACCGTGCGCCCATCGGCCAGTGTCACCTGCACGTCATCGGCGTTGTCGATGACGTGGTGGTTGGTCAGCACCAGGCCTTCGGTGGCATCGATGATGACGCCCGAACCGAGTGACTCGTTGATCCGCTCCTGCGGAATGTCCGGGAACAGGCGGCGGAAGAACGGGTCGTTGAAGAACGGGTTGCGTACCCGCACCACCTGCTTGGTGTTGACGCTGACCACCGCCGGCATGGCTTTTTCCAGCATCGGCGCAAGCGATGGCACCGCCTGCCCGGCGACCGATGCCGGCAGCGCTGCGGTGGTAGGCAGTACCGCCGGCAGCGGAGCGGCATCGGCACGGTTGTCCAGGTGCGCGTTGAGGCCAGTGGCAACGAAGCCGCCGAAGGCAGCAGCGATTGCGAGCGTAAGCAGGGTGGGAAGCGGTCGCATGGGAGTCGGTTCGCAGGCTGGGATGGGGGCCGTTGACGCATACGGTAGAACAAGCTGAATGAGTGTGTCGCGATCTGGATAAATGCCCCATGAAAATCCGATATCGCGCCGAGGGTGCCGGAGAGGTTCCGAACGCGCCGTATCGCTGTTCGCGACAGCCGCGCGCGAGCGCCACAAGGCAGGCCGACAGCGCCATGACACACCGCGACACTTGCGCAGTTCCGCGCATCCTGACCTTGCAATGACACTCATTGCTGCGCGGACGTGTTGCGGCGGCCAGTGCCTGTATCGGCATGCCGGCAACAGGCAAGCGGCGCAGCACACTGCTTAAAAAAAGGGATTTCCTGACTGCGCGGCGCGTCAGCCGCCGCCATCGCTTACACCAGTTGCGTCGCACCGGATGCGATTGACCGGCCGTGCCCGTTCCACGATAGCCATTGTCGGTATAGCATCGCCCCGTTTTGACAATCCAGGCCCCTAGGAGGGCAACATGAGCAACGGTAATGGTGTGTCGGTCGTGACCGACGCCGTCGAGAACGTGAAAGAAACCGCCACCAACGTCGGCGAGACCATCGCCCACGCCGCCGAAGACGCAGTGAAGTCGGTCAAGAAGACCGTCAAGCGCGCCAGCAAGGCTGCCACCACCCGCGTCGCCAAGGCCAAGAAGGTCGTGGCCAAGGTCGAGAAGACCGTTGCCAAGAAGGCCGAGAAGGCCGCCAAGTCGGTCGGCAAGACCGTTGCCAACGCCAAGAAGAAGCTGGAAGCGGCCAAGAAGAACGCCAAGGCCGAAGCGGCTGCCCTGAAGAAGGAAGTGGCCAAGAAGAAGGCGGCTGCCGGCAAGACCGTGACCAAGAAGGCTGCTGCTGCCAAGAAGACCACCAAGGCTGCCGGCAAGAAGGTCGCCACCGTGAAGAAGGCCGCCACCAAGAAGGTTGCGACCGCCAAGAAGGCTGTTGCCAAGAAGACCGCTGCTGCCAAGAAGGTTGTCGGCAAGAAGGTCGCGACCGCCAAGAAGGCTGTCGCCAAGAAGACCGTCGCCGCCAAGAAGGTTGTCGGCAAGAAGGTCGCGACCGCCAAGAAGGCTGTGGCCAAGAAGACCGTCGCTGCCAAGAAGGTCGCCGGCAAGAAGACCGTCGCTGCCAAGAAGGTTGTCGGCAAGAAGACCGTCGCTGCCAAGAAGGTTGTCGGCAAGAAGACCGCCGCTGCCAAGAAGGTTGTCGGCAAGAAGACCGCTGCTGCCAAGAAGGTCGTCGGCAAGAAGACCGCCGTCGCCAAGAAGGTTGTCGGCAAGAAGGTCGCCGCTACCCGCAAGACCGTGGCCAAGAAGGCTGCACCGCTGAAGAAGACCGTGGCCAAGAAGGCTCCGGCCAAGAAGGCCGTGCGCAAGGCTGCCAAGCGCAAGTAATCGCGCGTGGTTCGAAGGCCCTTCCGCTCATCGGGCGGGAGGGCCTTCTGCGTTTTCGGGGGCGCTCATCCGCGCCTGACGTGGATCTGCGGCAGCAGGCTGGGGCAAGATGAAGCTCTTCCGCAGGAGCCCTGACCATGCGCGGTATCGATTTCAGTTCCTGGCAGGGCGTGCTGTCCACCCTGGCTGGGTTGGTCCTGATCACCCTGCTCGGCGTGGGTATCCGCCTGCTGGTGATGCAGACCCTGCAGCAGCGCCGTGAACGCGAGAACCGCCAGATCAACGAGCGGCTGCGTACCCTGATGGCGGCCTACAAGACGCTGGGGGGTTCCTTCACCGGTGAGCTGGGGGTCGACCCGGCCCATCTGCGCGACCTGCGCCAGCGCGCCCATGAAGAAGGCATCGCCGAGCCGGGCTCGGATCGGGCCCGGCGCATCCGCGATGCGGTTGAAGCGGCGTTGTCGGACATCCTGCTGCTGGGCACCGACGAGCAGGTACGGCTGGCTGCGCGCGCGGCCAGCGAACTGGCGCAGGGGCGCCTGGTGCACACACACGAACTGGTGATCTCGCTGCGCGACTTCGTCCGCGAAGCGCTGGACCTTGCGCCGGTGCCGGCCGACCTGGAGATCCCGCCGCAGGGGCCTACCCGACCCGCAGGTAGCGGTGGCGGAAGTGGCAAGGGCCGCAGCGAGGGCGAAGCCAAGGGCGGTCGCACCGGTGGTGGCGGCGGCGGTGGCATGGGCGCCGGAATGGGTGGGCTGGGTGTTGGCGCGGGTGCTGCGCTGGGTGCCGGCCATGCGGCCGGCGAGGATGAAGCGGGCGCCCGCTGAGGACGCCCGCCCGGGTCAGCGCTTGAGTTCGAAGATCGGCTCGAATCCGCCGTAGATCATCCGCGCACCGTCGAACGGCATGGGATTCTTCGTCGGGTCCAACCGCGGGTCTTCCATCATCTTCTGCATGCCTGCATCGCGGGTGGCCTTGTCCGGCCACTCGATCCAGGAAAACACCACCGTTTCCTCCGCCGTGGCTTTCACCGCGCCAAAGAAGTCGGTGGTCTTGCCGTGCGGCACGTCATTGCCCCAGCACTCGACCACGCGCAGCGCGCCGTATTCGATGAAAACGGGATCACCTGTGCGTGCATGGGCGAGGAACTTCTCCTTGTTGGCGGTCGGCACTGCCAGTACGAAACCATCGATGTAGCTCATCGCTTGCCTCCGGAATGGACCATGCCAGGTGCACGGCCTTCAATGAGTCGACGCTTCAGGGCGCAGGAAATCGACATCGATTGCTGCACCGTTGAATCGAAGCGCGTGCGCGTACCGCGCGCGTATGCCTGAGCCTTGCTGAATCAATGCAAAAAATTCAGCAATGCGAAGACCGCTGTTTTCAGGGAGCGTTGTGGCGAATAACGGAGAATTTACATTCCCGATGCGATGGCGCCCTGGCGCTGCTGCACACCATAAGAAAGTAAAGGTGTACCCCCATGAAGAATTCGCTGATTGCTCTGGCTCTGGCCGCTGCCCTGCCGTTCACCGCTTCGGCCGCCGAGAACCTGTCCTACAACTACGCTGAGGCTGATTACGCCAAGACCGACGTTGACGGCATCAAGGCTGATGGCTGGGGCGTGAAGGGTTCCTACGGCTTCCTGCCGAACTTCCACGCGTTCGGCGAATACAGCCGCCAGGAAGTCGACCACACCAACATCAAGGTTGACCAGTGGAAGGTCGGTGCCGGCTACAACGTCGAAATCGCTCCGTCGACCGACTTCGTTGCCCGCGTTGCCTACCAGAAGTTCGACCGCAAGCACGGCCTGGATTTCAACGGCTACAGCGCTGAAGCCGGTATCCGTACCGCGTTCGGCGCCCACGCTGAAGTCTACGGCCTGGTCGGTTACGAAGACTATTCGAAGAAGCACGGCGTCGACATCGACAGCCAGTGGTACGGCCGTCTGGGTGGTCAGGTCAAGCTGAACCAGAACTGGGGCCTGAACGGCGAGCTGAAGATGAACCGCCACGGCGACAAGGAATACACCGTCGGCCCGCGCTTCAGCTGGTAATTGCATCTACGGCGCGCCCGCGCGCTGTTCGTGCTGCAACAGGCCCGGCATTGCCGGGCCTGTTGCGTTGTGGGGAATCAGAACAGAGTCTGACTGCGATGCGGGCGTCATGTTGCATTGCAATGAATTGGATTCCGCCACCGCCAGTGGCGGCCTACGGTGGATATCCCGTGCTGCCGGATACACCGCGATGCCGCCCGTCCTCCCACCGCTGCTCCCCGATCGGCCGCGCCGCCTGGCACTGCTGGATCCGCATCCGGTGCTGCGGCTGGGGGTGGAGGTGTTGCTGCGCCAGCACAGCGGCGTGCACGTGCGCGGCAGCTACGCCAACGAACGTGACCTGTTGGAACTGCTGGAGAGCGAACCGGGCAGCGTTGACCTGCTGCTGATCGATGCGCTGCCGCTGGGCGATCTTGGCGACGGCCTGCAGCTGCTGCGCCGGTTGTCCCGGCGCTGGCCCAGCGTGCCGATACTGGTGCTGTCGGCACACTGCAATGCCAGCACCGTGGCCACGACGATGCAGGCCGGTGCACGCGGCTTCCTGTCCAAGGCGACCACGCCGGAAATGCTGCTGCGCGCGGTGGACGTGGTGGCCCGCGGGGGGCGTTTCGTGCCCCCGGATCTGCGCACGCAGCTGAATCGATCACGCTCGCGGCGCATGTCGGCGCCCAGCCTGACGCCACTGAGCCGGCGTGAACGCGAAGTGCTGCGGCTGCTGCTGCAAGGCTGCAGCACCGGTGAAGTGGCGCGGCGCTTCCAGCGCTCGGCCAGCACCATCAGCACGCAGAAGAAAGCGGCCTACCAGAAGCTTGGCATCCGCAGCGATGTCGAACTGTTCCGCATCCGCCACCTGCTGGAGTGTGGCTGACGGGCGCGCTTACTCGCCCTGGTACTGCTTTTCCTCGACCAGCGCCGAACCGGCGACACGGTTGATCTCGTTCTTCACCTGCACGCGTTCGCCGTTGGTGCCGTACACGCCGCGCGCCAGCTGGATGAACGCCTCGTCGAACACCTGCGCCGCTTCCTTGTCGCGCAGCTGGTCCTGGATCTCCCACATGCGCTCGTTGATGGCCTTCAGCTGCGTCTTCAGCGCGGCCAGTGCCGGCTGTGCCTCAAGCTGCTGCTGCAGCAGCGGCAGCAGGCCATCAAGTTCGGTGCGCACGTTGGCCAGCTTGGTCGCATCGTCGATGCGCTCGGCCTTGATCTCGAGAATGGTGATCTTGTCGATCAGCTCGCCGATCGATACCGGGGTCAGGATGGCGTCCACGTGGTTGGTTCCTGGAAATAGGCCTGCATGATACCGCGCTCGTTGCGGCGCGGATTTACGCTGAATTTGCGCTGGCGCGGCGGCATCGCCATCGAACCGTTACGGCCATGCCGTCGACACTGCCGTCCCGGCGGACCGACCGCCTTCGACGAGGAAGTGAGTGCAGTGAAGAGCAAGGGGATGATCGTGGCCAGCGCGGCCGCACTGGCGGGGCTGCTGTGCGCCGGCAGCGTGCAGGCGCAGGTGCAGGTGAGTGGCACGGCGGCATTGACCAGCGACTATGTCTGGCGCGGCAGCTCGCAGAGCGACGGCGATCCGGCCGCGCAGGTGGGGGCAAAGGTGACGGTGGGTTCGGGCTGGTATGCCAGCGCATGGGGCTCGAATGTCTCGTTCACGCCGGACAATGGTGCACGCAGCGAGTTCGATCTCGTCGCCGGCTGGTCGGGCGCACTGTCGCCGGACTGGAGCCTGGATGCGAACCTCACCCGTTATGTCTATCCGGGTACCGGTCGCGCACTGGACTGGACCGAACTCAATGTCACCACCACCTGGAAGCGACGCGCCTGGCTGCAGGTTGCCCACTCCAACGATGCCCTGGCCGGCGGCCGTCGCGGCACCTACGCGCAGCTGGGCGTGCGGGTGCCGCTGAACGAGCGCGTGCGCCTGGAAGCAGCGGTGGGGCAGTACTGGCTGGCCACCGCGCAGGGGCCGGACTACCTGCATGGCCAGCTCAGTGCCATCGCCACGTTGACGCCGGCCTGGGAACTGCGCGCCACCGTGCATGACACCGACGGCGGCGCCAAGCGGCTGTTCCCGGGTAATGCCGGTGGACGCTGGGAGCTGGCGCTGCAGGGCAGCTTCTAGTCGGCCGATGCTGCCTGGCGGGTGCGCCAGGCAGAGGGCAGCCACACCAGCAGGGCCAGTACCGCCACCGCGGTACCGGCCACGCACACACCGGTCCAGCCGAAGCGCTGGTAGACCTGCGCCGACAGCAGCGAGCCCAGCGAGCCGCCGATGAAGTAGCCGGTCATGTAACCGGCATTGAGGCGGTTGCGGGCCTCCGGCTGCAGCGCGTAGATCAGGTTCTGGTTGCTGACATGCAGCAGCTGCGCGGCCAGGTCCAGCACCACCACGCCGACCAGCAGTGCCAGCAGCGAGTGCGCCGACAGCCCGAGCGGCAGCCAGGACAGCAACAACAGCAGCAGCGCAATGGCCGTGGCCCGGCCGCTCTGGCCACGGTCGGACATGCGCCCGGCCAGACCGGCAGCCAGGGTACCGGCGGCACCGACCAGCCCGAACAGGCCGATGGTGGCGTCACTGTAGGCATAGGGTGGCTGCGCCAGCAGGAAGGCCAACGGCGTCCAGAAGATCGCGAACATCGCAAAGCTGCAGGCACCGAGCAGTGTGCGCTGGCGCAGCACCGGTTCCTGCAGGAACAGCGTGCCGATCGAGCGCAGCAACGCGAAATAGCCCAGCCCGGCGGTGTGGTGGAAGCGCGGCAGGCCGCGCTGCAGGGCCAGTGCGGTCAGTACCAGCGTACCTGCGGCGATCGCATAGACCAGGCGCCAGTCGCCCAGGCTCGACAGCAGCCCGGCCACGGTGCGTGCCAGCAGGATGCCCAGCAGCAGTCCGCTCATCAGGGTGCCGACCACGCGGCCGCGATGCTCGGGTGCCGCCAGGGTTGCGGCGAACGGCACCAGTACCTGCGCCACCACCGAGAACAACCCGGTGATCGCGGTCCCGGCCAGCAGCCACGGCAACGACGGCGCGCACGCGCTGATCACCAGTCCGCTGGCCGACAACAACGTCATCACCACGATCAGCCGGCGGCGCTCGAACAGATCACCCAACGGCACCAGCAGGATGAGGCCGGCGGCGTAGCTCAACTGGGCAGCGGTGACCACCATGCCGACCTGGCCGAACGGCACGCCGAAGGCATCGGCGATGGTATGCAGCAATGGCTGCGCGTAGTAGTTGCTGGCTACCGCGACGCCGGTGGCGACCGCCATCAGCAGGATCTGCCAGCGCTGCAGGGGAGGAAGGGAAGGGGACACGCGATGTTCCGTTGAAGCAGGGCAGCACAGTGTCCGCCTGCTGCAGGCATGATGGAAATGAATCATCATCATCCCTGTCATCTGGAATTGAGATACCGGCGTGAACCTCAAGCAGCTCGAATTCGCCGTGGCCCTGGCTGAAGAGGGCAACTTCACCCGTGCGGCCGCGCGCTGCCACGTGGTGCAGTCCGCCTTGAGCCACCAGATCGCCCATCTGGAGCAGGAGCTGGGCACCGTGTTGTTCGAGCGACTGCCGCGCCAGGTGCGCGCTACGGCCGCGGGCGAAGCGTTGCTGGTGCATGCGCGGCAGGTGCTGGCCAGCCTGCGCCACCTGCGTGCCGACGTCGCTGCCGTCAGTGGTGAGGTGCGCGGGCTGCTGGCGATCGGGCAGATATCGTCGCTGACCGGCATCGACGTGGTGGCGTTGCTGGCGGGCTTCCAGCAGCAGCACCCGCAGGTCGAATTCCAACTGCGGGTGGACAAGAGCGAGACCCTGCTGGAGCAGGTGCAGTCACGTGCATTGGACGTGGCGCTGGTGGGGCTGGCACCGTCGGCCGATCTTGAAGGCGTCTGCCACCAGATGCTGCAGGAAGAGGATCTGGTGGCCGTACTGTCACCGCAGCATCGGCTGGCCACGCACCGCCGGTTGCCGTTGGCGGCGCTGCAGGATGAGGCCCTGGTCGATTTCCCGCGGGGTACCGGCGCGCGCCGGCAGACCGATGATGCGTTCGCCGCAGCGGGCCTGCCGCATCAGGTGCGTTTCGAGGTCAATCTGATGGAACTGGTCGAGCGCTTCGTCCGCCACGGCCTGGCGGTGGGGATCGTGCCGGTGCTGATCGCCGACGGTTTCGAAGGGGTGGTGCAGGTGCCTCTGCAACCGACCCCGACCCGGCGCGTACATCTGGTCTGGCAGCGCCTGCCGACGCCAGCCGCACGCGCCTTCGTCGATGCCGTGCTCAGCCGCGCAGGCGCAGGCTCAGGCCCTTGAGGAAGTTGCGCAGCATCTGGTCCAGACAGCGCCGATAGTTCTTGTGGCCGGGCTGGCGGAACAGCGCGCCGAGTTCGGATTTGGAGACAGTGAAGCCGATGCTGGTGAAGATCTCCATCATGTCGACGTCGCGCAGCTGGAAGGCCACGCGCAGCTTCTTCAGCACCAGGTTGTTGTCGATGCGGGTTTCCACCGCGCGTGGCGCCTGGCCCTCATCCTGACCGCGCAGGTGCAGGATCAGGCCATCGAGGAAGTGCGCCAGCGCACTGTCGCTCATCGGCTGGAAGCCCGGCTCGTCTTCACGCAGCAGCCAGGCCTTGGCCTGCTCGACATCCACGTCGAACGCCGGATCGGCCATCTGGCACAGGGTCACCACGTGATGGTCGCCGAGGTCCAGGGAGTAGCGCACGCTGCGCAGCACATCATTATTGATCATGGCCCATTGTAGCGGCCCGGCGGCTGTAACCGGACTGTCACCGGATTGCAGCATCGTGAGCGCTGTTCTGCAGGGATTCCCTTCGATGCGCCGGTACCTCCTCTCCCTTCTGCTGGTCGCCAGCAGCTTCGCCGCCACCGCCCAGGACCGCTACGTACCCGTGGAGCAGCGTCTCAGCGCGGCCCAGCTGGCCGAAGTGGGCCTGGACGCGACCCAGCTGCAGACCCTGAACCGCGTGCTGCGCGAGGCCGAAGCATCGACGCCCGCCGCCGCCCGGGCGCCGGTTGCTGCCAACACCGGCGCGCCCTTGCCGGCCAACGTTCCCGCCCCGGCGGCGATGCACCTGGGCCTGGAAGAGGGCCCGGTCAGCGCCCGCGTGGTCGGCGACGTTGCGGGCTGGGAACCGGGCACGGTGTTCACCCTCGACAACGGCCAGCAGTGGCAGGTGATGAAGGGCCAGATGAAGCTGCGCAAGACCCTGCAGGCGCCGCAGATCGAGGTGATCCCGGGTATCGCCGGGCGCTGGTTCCTGCAGGTTGACGAAGACCTGCCGAAGGCACGCGTGTTCCGCCTGCGCTGACCGCGCGCACCGCAGCGGGCCGATCAGGCAACGCAGCCGTGGACCGACGGTGCCAGAATGGCGGTCTGGTTTCCCACGGAGTTGTCTGATGACCCGAACCGTCCTGATTACCGGCGCCACTTCCGGCTTCGGCGCCGCTGCCGTCCACCGCTTCGCCCAGGCGGGCTGGAAAGTGATCGCCACCGGCCGTCGCAGCGAACGCCTGCAGCCGCTGGTCGAGCGCTACGGCAAGGAGGTGGTGCATGCGGCCGTGTTCGACGTGCGTGATCCGGTCGCGATGGAAGCGGCGCTGCTGGCCCTGCCGCCGGCCTTCGGCGACATCGACCTGCTGGTCAACAATGCCGGTCTCGCCCAGGGCACCGCGCCGGCGCAGAGCGCCAGCCTGAAGGACTGGACGACGATGATCGACACCAACATCACCGCGCTGGTCACCCTGACCCATCGCCTGTTGCCGCAGCTGGTGGAGCGCAAGGGCGCCATCATCAACATTTCGTCGGTGGCCGGTGTCTATCCGTATCCGGGCGGCAACGCCTATGGCGGCACCAAGGCCTTCGTCAGCCAGTTCTCGCTGGGCCTGCGTTCGGACCTGCACGGTACCGGCGTACGGGTGACCACCATCGAGCCGGGCATGGCCGAAACCGAGTTCACCGTGGTCCGCACCCATGGCGACCAGGTCGCCTCGGACAAGCTGTACTCCGGCGCCAATCCGATGACCGCCGAGGACATCGCCGAGCAGATCTTCTGGGTAGCGAGCCTGCCGCCGCACCTGAACATCAATCGCCTGGAACTGATGCCGGTCAGCCAGTCGTTCGCCGGCTTCCAGGTTGCCCGCGAGGGCTGATCTGCGCCCTGGATGCGTACAGGCAAAAAAAAGCCGGGCAACGCCCGGCTTTTCATTCATGCCCGCAGACTTACTGCGCCTTGATCGCCATCGCCTGCAGGCCGGTGCCATCCAGCTTCTGCTTGGCTTCGGAAAGCTCACCGGCGCTGCCATAGGGCCCCATGCGCACGCGGTACACGGTCTTGCCGTTGATCTGCGCCGACTCAACGCGTGCAGCCAGGCCCATCATCGCCAGCTTGGCCTTGGTCGCTTCAGCATCACCGGAAGCGCCGAATGCACCTGCCTGCAGGATGTAGCGGGCATTGTCGGCCGGTGCCGGGGCTGCCGCAGCGCTGGCGGCGGCCGGCGCGGCTTCGCTGCGTGCCGCAGGAGCGGCGGCAACGGTGCTGGCCGGCGCAGTGGTGCCGGCTGCTGGCGTCGCTGCTGCCGGGCGTTCACTTACCGGGGTCGGCAGCGGACGGCTGGTGGCGGTCACCGGCGCGGTGCTGGCAACGCTCGCCGTCGCCGCAGGTGCGGCGGCCGCAACCGCCGGCACCGGCTTGCCTTCCAGTGCGGCCTGCGCGCGCTGCGCTTCGGCCTTGGCCCGGCGCTGGTCTTCGGCACGCGCGCTGGCGGCCAGTTCGGCGTCGGACATTTCAACTTCCTTGCCCGGCAGCAGGGTGTAGAAGTCGTACTGGGTGGCGGCAGGCTTTTCCGGTTCGGCCGGTTTCGGCGTGGCCGGCTGCGTGGCCGGCTGGGTGCCGACATCGCTTTCGCCATCGGCCACCGGCGCCGGCTGCGCGTTCGGGTTCGGCTGCGGACCGGCGCGCAGGAAGCCATCACCCTCGCCCTTGAACAGGTTCGGCGCCGCCAGGAACACCACGGCGGCGATCGCCACGCCGGCAACCAGCCACACCCATCCGGGCGTGCCTTGGCTGCTGTTGCGCCGAGCCTGTGTCTTGCCGCGTCGTGCTGCCATGTCTACTGCGTCTCCTGAGACTTACATTTTTTCCGGGGCGGAAACGCCCAGGAGGTCGAGGCCGTTGGCCAGTACCTGGCGTGCGGCGCAGGCCAGGGTCAACTTGGCATTGCGATCGGTCGCGTCGTCCACCAGTACCGGCGTCCCGTGATACCACGTGTGGAACGCGTGCGCCAATTCGCGCAGGTACTGCGCGACCAGGTGCGGCTCCAGCGCCACGCCGGCCGCTTCCACCACTTCCGGATAACGCGAGATCTCGTTCATCAGGGCCAGCGATGCGTCATCGGCCAGACGGCCCAGGTTGGACAGGCCGGTACCCTGTTCGTAGACCAGACCCTTCTCCTGCGCCTGGCGCAGCAGGCTGCAGACGCGGGCATGCGCGTACTGCACGTAGAACACCGGGTTGTCGTTGCTCTGCTGGCGGGCCAGGTCGATGTCGAAGGTCAGCTGCGAATCGGGCTTGCGCGCGATCAGGAACCAGCGGGTCGCGTCGCGGCCGGCTTCTTCGATCAGGTCGCGCAGGGTGAAGTAGCTGCCGGCACGCTTGGACAGCTTCACTTCCTCGCCGCCGCGCATGACGGTCACCATCTGGTGCAGCACGTATTCCGGCCAGCCCTGCGGGATGCCCACTTCCATCGCCTGCAGGCCGGCACGCACGCGCGCCAGCGAACCGTGGTGGTCCGCGCCCAGCTCGGTGATCGCGCGCTCGTAGCCGCGCTGCCACTTCGACAGGTGGTAGGCCACGTCCGGCACGAAGTAGGTGAAGGTGCCGTCGGACTTGCGCATCACGCGGTCCTTGTCGTCACCGAAGTCGGTGCTGCGCAGCCACAGCGCGCCGCCTTCTTCATAGGTATGGCCGGACGCCTGCAGCTTGGCCACCGCCTCGGCCACCTTGCCGTCGGCGTACAGCGAGCTTTCCAGGAAGTAGATGTCGAAATCCACGCCGAACGCGGCCAGGTCCAGGTTCTGCTCGTTGCGCAGGTAGGCCACGGCGAAGCGACGGATCGCCTGCATGTCGTCCGGGTCCTTGGCACCGACCACGAGGGTGCCTTCCAGGTCGACGCTGGCGCCGGACATGTAGGCGCGCGCCACGTCGGCGATGTAGTCGCCGCGATAGCCGCCTTCCGGCCAGCCTTCCTGGTCCGGAGCGATGCCCTTCACCCGGGCCTGGGTCGACAGCGCCAGATTCTCGATCTGCACGCCGGCATCGTTGTAGTAGAACTCGCGCTTGGCGTTCCAGCCGTTGGCATCGAGCACGCGTGCCACGCAGTCGCCGATGGCCGCAGCGCGGCCGTGGCCGACATGCAGCGGACCGGTTGGGTTGGCCGACACATACTCCACGCCCACCGTGCGGCCATTGCCGGACAGGTTGCGGCCGTAATCGGCGCCTTCCTTGATCACGGTGACGGCTTCACGCTGGTACGCGGCCGGTGCCAGGTGGAAATTGATGAAACCGGGGCCGGCGATCTCGACCTTGCTGACGTCTTCGCTGCGCGGCAGCGCCTCGACCAGCGCCTGTGCCAGTGCGCGCGGATTGCTGCGCGCGGCTTTGGCCAGCAGCATCGCGGCGTTGGTGGCGAAGTCGCCATGGTCGCGGGTCTTCGGGCGCTCGACCACGAAGTCCGGCGGCAGGGAGTCGACGGGCAGGGTGCCATTGGCGCGCAAGGCTTCGATGCCTTGGCTGATCAGGGCGCGGAGGAGATTTTTCACGAGGCCTGCTGTGAGAATGAGCGGCGGAATCGCCCATTTTAGCGCAGATGCCGGCCCCAACGCTGACCGGGGCCTGCGTGCCAGGGTCGGCCTGGCCACCGGCTGCTGCCGGGGGCTCATCCGACCAGGCGGGCCTGCAGCGGTGGTAGAAGGCCTCGTTCAGCAAACGAAACGGGACGCCCCTCGCCCACCACGAAGTGGTCCAGCAGGCGGATGTCGACCAGGGCGAGGGCCCGCTGCAGCTCTTCGGTGATCTGTGCGTCGGCGGCCGAGGGTTCCGGGTCGCCGGAGGGGTGGTTATGGCTGAGGATGACCGCGGCGGCGTTGTGCAGCAGGGCTCTGCGCACCACTTCGCGGGGGTAGACCGGGGCTGCGTTGATGGTGCCGGCGAACAGTTCCTCGCAGGCGATCAGGCGGTGGCGGTTGTCCAGGAACAGGACCACGAACAGCTCCCGGGCCTGCCCGCGCAGACGGTGCTGCAGGTAGCGGCCGACGGTCACGGGATTGTTGCCGACCGCCTCGCCCTGCTGCAGTTCAGCGGCCAGGTAGCGGTGGGCCAGTTCCAGCCCTGCGGCCAGCGTGCAGCTGCGCGCCGGCCCCAACCCGGGCAGTTTCGACAGTTCGCGGGCGGGGCGGTCCAGCAGCACCCGCAGGGGACCGTGGGCGAGCAACAGGTCGCGCGCGGTCTGCACCGCGTCCCGGCCGCCAAAGCCGGAACCCAGGAACAGGGCCAGCAGTTCGGCATCGGACAGCGACGTGGGCCCGCGGGCCAGCAGCTTTTCGCGGGGACGCTCTTCTTCGGGCCATTCATGGATGGGCATGGCACCCATCATGGCGATCCTCGTCGACCGCTCCCATAAGCCCTTGCCACATCTGTGGGTCGGCCAAGTCCTCAGTCGCGCCGGGTCTGCAGGTAGTCGTACAGCTCCTGGTTGCTCTGCAGGCCAAGCTTGCGCATGGCTTCGGCCTTCTGCCGGCTGATCGTCTTCGGGCTGCGACCGCTGCGGTCGGCGATGGCATTGATGTTCAGGCCGTCGGTCAGCAGTTGCAGCACTTCCAGTTCGCGTGTCGACAACGCAGCCGGTGGATGCGGAAACAGCAGATCGCGGGCCTGCAGGTGGCGCCGCAGCTGATCGGAAACGAACACCTGCCCCGCCATGGCGGCATGCAGGGCCTGCGGTAGTTCGGCGAAGTCGGCGCTCTTGTCGACCAGGCCGTGTACGCCATCGCGTAGCAGGCCATCGAGCAGGCCCGGGTGCCGGGCCCCGGTCAGCACCACCACGGGAAGGTCGGGATGGCGTTGCCGCAGCACGGCCAGCAGTGCGGGACCGTCCGGGCCGGGGCCGGGCATGGACAGGTCGGTGAGTACGGCGTGGCAGGGCTGCTGCAGCAGCAGCTGCAGTAATCCGGCACCGTCGGCAGCGGCACCGGCCACATCCATCTGGTGACGCTCAAGCACGATTCGGATGCCGTGCAGTACGACCGGATGGTCGTCGGCAATGATGATGCGCGGTTGCACGGGGAACTCCTGGGAAATCGAACGGCACACCGAGGTGGCCAGTGACGATTCTGCAAAGCGGGGACGCGAAGAGGTATAGGAAAGTTCCGAAACGGCGTGCAGCAAACCCGGAAAACTCCGTGGGGGCTGTCCATGTGCTGATAGCCGCCCGCTATGTGCTGCGTGCACCGGGACGTTGCTGGCCTTCGGGTAAGCTAACGCCCTCGTTTGCACAGGAATTCCAGGTGGCTGATTCTCCCAACGCTTCCCCGACGCGGATCCGCGCGCTGGAAGGCCAGAAACTGCTCTTGTGTGTCGGCGGCGGAATCGCGGCCTACAAGGCCCTGGAGCTGGTTCGACGCCTGCGTGATGCCGGTGCGCTGGTGCAGGTGGCGATGACGGCCGGCGCCCAGCAGTTCGTCACGCCGCTCAGCTTCCAGGCCCTTTCCGGCCAGCCGACCCGCACCACGCTGTGGGACAGCGCCGCCGAACAGGCCATGGGCCACATTGAACTGGCACGCTGGGCCGATCGCATCGTGATCGCGCCGGGCACCGCCGACCTGCTGGCACGCCTGGCCCAGGGCCACGCCGACGACCTGGTCAGCACCCTGTGCCTGGCCAGCACCGCGCCGCTGACCGTGTGCCCGGCGATGAACCATCGGATGTGGCTGCATCCGGCCACCCAGGCCAATATCGCCCTGCTGCGCCAGCGTGGCGCGCAGGTGATCGGTCCGGTCGATGGGCCGCTGGCCGAAGGCGAGTCCGGCCCCGGCCGTCTGGCCGAGCCGGGCGACATCGTCGCCGCCCTGGCTGCCAACGGCACTGCTGCTGCCGCCACTGCGGCGCCGGAAACGCGCGCGCTGCAGGGCCTGCGCCTGCTGATCAGCGCCGGCCCGACCTATGAAGACATCGATCCGGTGCGTTATGTGGGCAACCGCAGCAGCGGCAAGATGGGCTACGCGCTGGCCGCCGCTGCCGCCGGGCTGGGTGCCCAGGTGGTGCTGGTCAGTGGCCCGGTGCAGCTGCCGACGCCGCCCGGCGTGCAGCGCATCGATGTGCGCTCTGCCGCGCAGATGCGCGAGGCGGTACTGAATGCGCTGCCGGCCGACATCTACATCGGTGCTGCCGCCGTTTCCGATTACACCCCGCGCCAGGTGGCCGCGCAGAAGCTGAAGAAGACCGCCGACAGCCAGTCGCTGGTGATCGAGCTGGTGCGCACCCCGGACATCCTCGCCGAGGTTGCCGCGCAGACGCAGTCGTTGAAGCTGGTGGTCGGCTTTGCCGCCGAGACCCACGACGTGGAGAAATATGCGCGCGGCAAGCTGGTCGACAAGCGCCTGGACCTGGTGATCGCCAACCAGGTGGGCATCAGCGGCGGCGGTTTCGAAAGCGACAACAACGCCGCCACGGCCTTCTGGCAGGATGGCGAACAGGTATTCCCGGCTACTTCCAAGCGTGAGCTGGCCGAACAACTGCTGGCGCTGATCGCGCGGAGGCTTCAGGCATGACCCAGGCAAGCAACACCCCCGGATTCTCCCCTCAACCGTTGCAGGTCAAACTGCTCGACCCGCGCTTCGGCGACAGCTGGCCGCTGCCGGCCTATGCCACCGAAGCCAGCGCCGGCATGGATCTGCGCGCGGCGCTGGAAACCGCGCTGACCCTGCAGCCGGGCGATACCGCACTGGTCCCCAGCGGGCTGGCCATCCATATCGCCGATCCGCACCTGTGTGCGGTGATCCTGCCGCGTTCGGGCCTGGGCCACCGCCATGGCATCGTGCTCGGCAACGGCACCGGCCTGATCGACGCCGACTACCAGGGGCCGCTGCTGATCAGTGTCTGGAACCGTGGCCGCGAGGCCTTCACCATCGAGCCGGGCGATCGCATCGCGCAGCTGGTGGTCGTGCCGATTGCCCGCGTCAGCCTGCAGGTGGTGGATACTTTCACCGACAGCGTGCGGGGAACGGGTGGATTCGGCCATACCGGGGTGCGTTGACAGGGGACATCGATGAGCGGCATCGGGGAAGCACAACGGGGAAAGTCGTTGGGACGTAGCGCGCCCTTGCTGGGCGTGCTGCTGGTACTGCTGGCTGGCTGGTTCGGCTGGAGCGCGGTACAGCAGTGGCGACAGGCGGCCAGCGGGGACGCGCTGGAACAGGCGCGCGACCAGGCTGTGCAAGGGCTGCAGCAGGCTGCCGCCGGCCAGCTGCAGCAGCTGCAGCAGCAGTTGAAGGGCGACCGCGTCCAGCAGGCGCTGCAGGCCGGTGATGCCGCCGGCGCCGCGCTGGCGCTGCGGGAAAGCTGGACCGGCGTCGAGCAGGTGGAGGTGCTGGGCGCTGACCTGGCTGCGGGCTACGCCGATGCGGCCACCTTTGGATACGCACGCCTGGCCCTGCTGGAATCGGCGCTGGCCGACGGCAAGCCAACCCTGCGCGTGGTCCGCGATGGCGGCGGCAACCGCCTGGGCCTGGCCGCGCCGGTACAGCTGGCCGGTGTCGGGCCGGCGGTGGTGTATGTGCGCCAGCCGCTGCTGCGGTTGACCGCACCGCTGGACCAGGTGCAGGCCCCCGGCAACGGTTTCCTGGCGCTGCGCCAGGGAGCACACAACATCGTGGCGCAGGGCGATACCGGCCTGTCCGAGAGCGCTGAAGCAATTGCGCGCCCGGTCGCCGGAACCCCGCTGCGACTGGCCGCCGGGGTGCCCAATGTGGAAGCCGGCCCGCTCGGGTTGGGTGCCCTGGCCAGTGCGATTGTCGCCCTGCTGCTGGCCTTCATCGCGGTGCTGCTGGTGGTAGGCCGTGGCCGACTGCCGAAGTCACTGCCGCTGCCGAGCCGGCGCAGCGCGGTGGCCGACGCCGATCACGGCCCGACCCTGCGTGAAAGCCTGCAGATGGCCCCGCCAACGGTACCCGGCGAGGCGGCGGCCGAGGCTGCGCCGCCGCCACCGGTTCCCGCCGAGGAACTGGCTGCGGGCATCTTCCGCGCCTATGACATCCGCGGCGTGGTCGGCAGCGAACTGACGCCGCGCACCGCCGCGCTGATCGGCCAGGCCATCGGCACCGTCGCCCTTGAGCAGGGCCTGCGCGAGGTCGTTATCGGTCGCGACGGGCGCCTGTCTGGTCCCGAACTGTCGGCCGGTCTTGCCGAAGGCCTGCGGCGAGCGGGCTGTGCGGTGATCGATATCGGCCTGGCTCCGACCCCGGTGGTGTATTTCGCGGCCTTCCATCTGCGCACGGGTACCTGTGTAGCGGTCACCGGCAGCCACAATCCGCCGGACTACAACGGTTTCAAGATCGTCATCGGTGGTGAGACCCTCTCCGGCGATGCGATCACCGATCTTTACCAGCGCATTGTCGAAGGCCGTCTGGTGCAGGCCGCGGAACCGGGTGACTACCAGCAGCGCGAGGTCGCCGTCGACTACATCCAGCGTATTGCCGATGATGTGCAGCTGGACCGCCCGTTGAAGGTCGTCGCCGACGCGGGCAACGGCGTGGCCGGTGCCTTCGCGCCGCAGCTGCTGGAAGCGATCGGCGCCGAGGTCATCCCGTTGTACTGCGATGTCGACGGCACCTTCCCCAACCACCACCCCGATCCCAGCGAACCGGCCAACCTGGAAGATCTGGTGCAGACGGTCAAGCGCTTCGGCGCCGACCTCGGCGTGGCGTTCGATGGTGATGGCGATCGCCTTGGCGTGGTCACCGGTGAAGGCAAGATCATCTACGCCGACCGTCTGCTGATGCTGTTCGCCGCCGATGTGCTGATGCGCAACCCGGGCGCGATGGTGATCTACGACGTGAAGTGCACCGGCAAGTTGTCCGATCACGTGCTGCGCAATGGCGGCAGCCCGTTGATGTGGAAGACCGGGCACTCGCTGATGAAGGCGAAGATGCGCGAGACCGACGCCGAACTGGCGGGCGAGATGAGCGGCCACTTCTTCTTCAAGGAACGCTGGTTCGGCTTCGACGATGGCCTGTACGCCGCCGCGCGCCTGCTGGAGATACTGGCCCAGCGCGAAGAAACACCTGACGAGGTGCTGTCCGAACTGCCGGAAATGGTGGCAACGCCGGAGCTGAAGGTGGCGGTGGCCGAGGGAACCCCGCATGCGCTGGTGGCGATGCTGGTGACCGCTGCGCAGTCGCCGGACAACCCGTATGTGGGTGGTCGCCTGTCGACCATCGACGGCCTGCGGGTGGACTTCGCCGACGGCTGGGGCCTGGTGCGCGCGTCCAACACCACGCCGGTGCTGGTGCTGCGCTTCGAAGGCAACGACGAAGCGGCACTGGAGCGCATCCAGGCGCTGTTCCGCAGCCAGCTGCAGCCGGTGCTGGGCGACACCCCGCTGGGCTTCTGAGGTGGCGCCGGGCTGCGCCCGGCACCCGCCGAATCCAAGGCAACAGCCGGACCCATCCCGCCTTCGACGGATTTCCGGCTGCTGTTGGTAGGTGTCGACCTTGGTCGACACGGTAGATCCACGCCATGCGTGGATGCGCTTCGATGGATGTCCATCCACGCATGGCGTGGATCTACGTGTCTGGTGGGTGCCGACCGTTGGTCGGCACGCCTCACCCCTTGAACCGCAACCCCACGCCCGGTTCGGTGAACAGGTAGCGTGAATCCAGCGCCGAGTCGCCCAGCTTGTGCCGCAGCTTGCCGACCAGGATGCGCAGGTAGTGGGTGTCGTGCTGGTGGGTGGGTCCCCAGATTTCCTGCAGGATCTGCGGCTGGGTCACCACCCGCCCGGCATTGCGCAGCAGCAGCGACAGCAGCGCGTACTCCTTGCGGGTCAACGCCACCAGCTCGCCGTCGATTGCCACTTCGCGGCGCACCAGGTCCACGTGCAGGTGGCCATCGTCGAACACCGGCGGCGTGCCATCGGTCGGCACGCTGCGTGTGCGCAGCAGCGCCCGCACCCGCGCCATCAGCTCCTGGGTACCGAAGGGTTTGGTCACGTAGTCGTTGGCGCCGTTGTCCAGCGCACGCACCTTCTCGGTTTCGCCGGCACGCACGGTCAGCATGATCACCGGCACCTGGCTCCATTGCCGCAGCTGCTCCAGCACCTCGTGGCCTTCCATGTCCGGCAGGCCGATGTCCAGGATCACCAGGTCCATGTCCTCGCTGGCGGCCATCTGCAGGCCTTCCTGGCCGGTCGCAGCCTGGCGCACCTGGTAGCCCTGCGCGCGCAGGCTGATGTCCAGGAACCGGCGGATCTGGGTTTCATCGTCGATCACCAGCACGCGCGGGGCCGGCGCGCTGGCATCAGTCGGGGTCGGACTCATCGTGAGAGGCTGGCTTGAGCAGGGGCAGGGTGATGCGGATCAGGGTACCGCGACCGTCGCGCCCGGGCAGCGCCTGCACGCTGCCGCCGTGGGCGCCGATCATGCCCTGGCAGATGGTCAGGCCGAGGCCGGTGCCGTGGCGGCCGCGGTCGCCGCGTTCGACGCTGTAGAACATGTCGAAGATGCGCGCGCGTTCGTCGTCGGGAATGCCGGGGCCGGCATCGATCACGTCGATGCGCAGCTGACCGTCCAGTTCGCGCGCCAGCACCTGCACGGCGGCATCGGCTGGCGAGAACTTGGCAGCGTTCTCCATCACATTGAACACCGCCTGCTCGACCAGTGCCGGATGCACCCAGATCGGCGCCAGCGTCGCCGGGATATCCAGCTCCAGCCGTACCTTTGGCTGGTAGCGCTGCAGGCGGCGGGCGGCAGAGCCAATCAGCTCATCCACGCCTATCCAGTCGCGGTTGATCTTCAGGCCCTCGTGGCCGAGCCGGGTCATGTCCAGCAGGTTCTGGATGTAGCGGTCCAGGCGTTCGCCTTCGATCAGGATGGTGTCCAGCAAGGCGCGGCGGTCGGCCAGATCCATCGCCGCGCCGTAGCTGGCCAGGCTGTCGGCCGAGCCGATCATCGCCGCCAGTGGCGAACGCAGGTCATGCGACACCGAGGAGAGCAGGGCAGAGCGCAGCCGCTCGGTCTCGTTGCTGACGTGCGCCTGTTCCAGCTCGGCCACCAGGCGCGTGCGCAAGGCGGCCTGGGCGATGTCATCAACCATCGCTTCGGCCAGTTGGCGCTGTTCGGGCAGCAGCCGCGCCTGCGCACCCGGCAGGTACAGGCCGGCCACGCCGATCGCACGGTCTTCGCCGTCCAGCAGCGGCAGGAACCACCATTGCGCACCAGCGAGGGTATCGGTGAAGCGGCCACTGGGCTGGCCATGGCGCAGTGCCCAGTCGGCCGCTGCCAGATCGGTATCACCGGGCAGGTGACGGCCACCGGCGGCGATATCGGCGCCGATCCGCAGCCATGCCGGAACATCCATGGCCTGTTCCAATGCCTGCCGCCCGGCCTGCGCCACTTCACCGTTGCCAGCCGCACTGGCCAGTTGCCGGCCCAGCTGCTGGCGCGCGCGCGCATGGCGGTTGGCCGCGCGCAGGGCGATCACCTGCATGCGCAGGCGCGACGCCAGGCGTCCGGCAACCAATGCCGCCGCCAGGAACAGGAACACGGTGATCACGCCCTGCCGTGCGCCGATGGCGAAGGTGAAGCGCGGCGCGATGAACAGGAAGTTGTAGGCGAGGAAACACAGGATCGCCGCCATCACCGCGACGCTGGCGCGGGTGCGCGCGGCTACCAGCACAACGGCCACGATGAACACCATCGACAGATCGGCCATGCCCACCCAGCGTTCGGCCAGCCACGCCACCAGGCAGGCCAGCGCAGTAGCCAACAGCGCCTGCAATGGCTCGTGGCTGATCCCACGCATCGGTGGCAGCAGGCCTTCACGACGGGAACGCGCCCGCGCCTGCGGCGTGCTGATGATGGTGATCTCGTAGTGCGCGCCGCGCTGGATCAGCTGCTGGGTCAGGGTGCGGTTGAACATCCGCGCCAGTGGTCGCTCGCGGGTGCGGCCCAGTACCAGCGTCGATACGCCGTTGTGCGCGGCGTGGTCGAGCAATGCATCGGCGATGCTTGAACCGTGCAGCAGCTCGGCTTCGCCACCCAAGCGGCGGGCCAGCGCGAACGCCGCATCGATCTCGCGCCGGGTTGCTTCGTCCTGGCGGCGACCCTGCACCGTCACCACCGTCCACGGTGCATCGCGGCGTTCGGCGATGCGTCGCGCCACCCGCACCAGATATTCACTCTGACCGCCGCCATCGATCGCCACCAGCACGCCGCGACGCAGCGGCAGATTGCTCTCGCCGCGGGCGGCGCGCGCTTCGCGCAGGCTGCTGTCGACGCGGTCGGCCGCTTCCTGCATCGCCAGTTCGCGCAATGCAGTCAGGTTGGCTGGCGAGAAAAACGCCTGCAGTGCCTGTGCGGCCTGCTCGGGCACGTACACCTTGCCCTGCTGCAGGCGCGCGATCAGTTCGCGTGGCGGCAGATCGACCAGCACGATGTCGTGCAGGCGGTCGAGCACGCCGTCGGGCACGGTCTCACTGACGCGTACGCCGGTGATGCGCATCACCACATCGTTGAGGCTTTCCAGATGCTGGATGTTGACCGTGGTCCAGACGTCGATGCCGGCGTCCAGCAGTTCCATCACGTCCTGCCAGCGCCGTTCATGGCGGCTGCCCGGCGCATTGCGGTGGGCCAGTTCGTCCACCAGCACCAGCGCCGGCCTGCGTGCCAGCACGGCGTCCAGGTCCATCTCCTGCAGGTCGTGGCCATGGTAGGCCACGTCCTTCAGCGGCAGCCGTGGCAGGCCTTCCAGCAGGGCCTGGGTATCGGCACGGCCGTGGGTCTCCACCAGCCCGACCACCAGGTCCACGCCACGGCGCAGCTGTTCCTGCGCACGGGTCAGCATCGCGTAGGTCTTGCCTACGCCGGGCGCAGCGCCGAGGAACACGGTGAGCTTGCCACCGGCTTCGCGTTGCAGGCCTTCCACCAGGGCATTGGCCTGGCGGGTCCGCAGATCAGTCATGGGAGCCGCTGTCATGGCCGCCATTGTGCGCGCAGCGGGTGCAGCCCTGCATCACGGCGCGCGTGCCGCGTGGTCCAGGGCGAAGTTCAGTGTCACCACGTTCACCCGTGGCTGGCCGAACACGCCCCATTGCCGGCCCTGCGTGTTGGCCTTCACCAGCGCCTGCACGCGCTCCACCGGCAGGCCTCGTGCACGCGCCACGCGTGCCACCTGCAGCTGTGCTGCCGCCGGCGACAGCTGCGGATCGAGGCCACCGCCGGACTGGGTGACCAGATCGGCAGGTACCTGCGCAGGCGCTACGCCTTCGCGCGCGGCCACTGCCGCAGTGCTCGCCGCCACGCGTTCGGCCAGCGCCGGGTTGCTGCGAGCCAGGTTGGAACCGGCCGCCGCCATCGGGTCGTAGTTGGCCGCCGACGGCCGCGCCTGGAAGTAGCCATCGCCGGTAAACGGCTGCGACAGCCATGCCGAAGCACGCACCTGGCCGCTGCCATCACGCAGCAGGCTGCCTTCGGCCTGCGTCGGGAAGGACAGGCCGGCGAATCCGGTGGCGATGCCGGCGTAGACCGCACCGGCCAGCAGCAGGGTAGCCACGCCCAGGCCGATGGCCGGGCGCCAGCTGGCACCATCCTGCAGCGTGGCCACGCGTGCCTCGCGCTTCAGCTCGCGGGAAAGGGAAGGGGAGTCAGAACGGTTCATGCGCCGAATACCAGGACAAGAAGAAGGTCGATCAACTTGATCGCCGCGAACGGCAGCAGCACGCCGCCCAGGCCGTACACCAGCATGTTCCGGCGCAGCAGCGCCGTTGCGGTGGCCGGGCGGAAGCGCACACCGCGCAACGCCAGCGGAATCAGGGCGGGAATCACCAGGGCATTGAAGATCAGCGCCGCCAGCACCGCATTGCGCGGGCTCGACAGCTGCATCACGTTCAACGCGGCCATCGCAGGCACGGTGGCGGCAAACAACGCCGGCAGGATCGCGAAGTACTTGGATACGTCGTTGGCCAGCGAGAACGTGGTCAGCGCGCCGCGGGTGATCAGCTGCTGCTTGCCCACCTCCACCACCGCCAGCAGCTTGGCCGGATCCGAATCCAGGTCGACCATGTTGCCGGCCTCCTTGGCCGCCTGCGTGCCCGAGTTCATCGCCAGGCCGATGTCGGCCTGGGCCAGCGCCGGCGCATCGTTGGTACCGTCGCCGACCATCGCCACCAGGCGGCCACCGGCCTGCTCGGCACGGATGCGTGCCAGCTTGTCCTCCGGCCGCGCCTCGGCGATGTAGTCGTCCACACCGGCTTCGGCGGCAATCGCGGCGGCCGTCAGCGGGTTGTCACCGGTGATCATCACCGTGCGGATGCCCATCGCCCGCAGCTGCGCGAACTTCTCGCGCATGCCGTGCTTGACCACGTCCGACAGCTCGATCACGCCCAGCACATGGCGGCCCTCGGCCACCACCAGCGGCGTAGCACCGTTGCGTGCGACCTGGTCCACGCGACCGGCCAGTTCCGCCGGTACGCTGCCGCCGAGCGCCTGCACATGGGCGCGGATCGCATCGGCAGCGCCCTTGCGGATCTGCCGACCGTGCAGCAGGTCGACACCGGACATGCGGGTCTGCGCACTGAAGGCCAGGTAGTCGGCCTGGTCCGGCTCAGCGGTGGTGCAGCCCTGCTCGCGCGCCAGGCGCACGATCGACTTGCCTTCCGGGGTCGGGTCGGCCAGCGAAGAGAGCAGTGCCGCCTCACGCAGCTGGTCGGCGTCGATCCCGGCCAGTGCATGGAAGTGGCTGGCCTGGCGGTCGCCGTAGGTGATGGTGCCGGTCTTGTCGAGCAGCAGCACGTCGACGTCACCGGCCACTTCCACCGCCTTGCCCGACTTGGCCAGTACGTTGGCGGCCAGCGCACGGTTCATGCCGGCGATGCCGATGGCCGGCAGCAGGCCACCGATGGTGGTCGGGATCAGGCACACCAGCAGCGCGATCAGCAGCAGCGGATCCACCTTGACGCCCACCGAAGCACCGATCGCCGGCAGCGTCGCCACCACCACCAGGAAGGTCAGCGTCATCGCCGCCAGCAACAGGGTCAGCGCGATTTCATTCGGCGTCTTCTGCCGGTTGGCGCCTTCCACCAGCGCGATCATCCGGTCCAGGAAGCTGTGCCCCGGCTCGGCGGTGATGCGCACGACGATCTGGTCGGACAGCACCTTGGTGCCGCCGATCACGCCGGAGCGATCCGTACCCGCCTCGCGCAGCACCGGTGCCGACTCGCCGGTCACCGCTGCTTCGTTGATGGTGGCCAGGCCCTGCACGATCTCGCCGTCGGCCGGCACCAGCTCGCCGGCACTGACGATCACGTGGTCACCGGGACGCAGTTCGGCGGCCGGCACCTGGGTTTCGCTGGCACCGGCCTGCGCCGACGCCAGACGGCGCGCCACCAGGTCCTGGCGGGCGCGGCGCAGCGAGGCGGCCTGGCCACGGCCACGTGCTTCGGCCACGGCCTCGGCGAAATTGCCGAACAGCACGGTGACCAGCAGGATCGCCGTCACCGCCAGGCCGAAGCCCAGTGGTGCATTGCCGGTCAGGGTGATGATCGCGGCGACGATCGTGCCGGCCATCACCACCGCCATCACCGGGCTGCGCACCAGGTGCATCGGCGACAGCTTGCGGACGGCCTCGACGAGCGCGCGGCGCAGGCCGGCGGCATCGAGCAGGGCCGGGCGGGACGCCACGGAAGAGGAACGGTTTGCGGTTGCGTGACTACTCATGGGGGTGTCCTCAGTGCAGTCCCAGGCTCAGGTGGTCGGCGATCGGGCCGAGTACCAGCGCCGGCATGAACTGCAGCACGGTCAGGATGACGATCACCGAGACCAGGGTCAGGGCGAAGGTCGGGGTTTCGATCTGCAGGCTGCCGGCCGATTCAGGCGCCTGCCGCTTGGCGGCCAGCTGCGCGGCCACCACCAGCGGGATGATCAGCAGCGGGAAGCGGCCCAGCAGCAGCACCAGCGAGCAGCTCAGGTTCCACCAGGGCGTTGCGTCGCCCAGGCCCTCGAAGCCCGAGCCGTTGTTGGCGTAAGCCGAGACATACTCGTAGAACACCTGGCTGATGCCGTGGAAACCGGGATTGGAGGTGCCGGCCAGACCGGGCACGGCCAGCGTGATCGCGGTGAACAGCAGCAGGGTGATCGGCTGCAGCAGCACCAGCAGGGCCAGCAGGCGCACCTGTGGTGTTTCCAGCTTGCGGCCGAACAGTTCCGGCGTACGGCCGGTCATCAGCCCGGCCAGGAACACGCCCAGCAGCAGGTACACGATGAACTGCTGCAGGCCGCAGCCGATGCCGCCCCAGATCGCGCTGACCAGCATGTTGACCATCGCCAGGCCGCCAGACAGCGGGCTCAGCGAATCGTGCATGCCGTTGACCGAACCGTTGGAGACCTGGGTGGTCACCGCCGCCCACAGCGCGGTGCCATCGGCGCCGAAGCGCACTTCCTTGCCTTCCATCAGCAGCGGCGTGGCCGCGCTGGCGCTATGGCCCTCGCTCCACACCATCGCGCCGGTGGACAGCAGCGACATGCCGAGCATGCAGCTGAACACCAGCGCGCCGAAACGACGGCGCCCGGTGAACGCGCCGATCATGAAGATCACCGCCATCGGCACCAGCAGGATGCCGATCACCTCCAGCATGTTCGACACCGGGGTCGGGTTCTCCAGCGGGAAGCTGCTGTTCGGGCCATACCAGCCGCCACCATTGGCGCCCAGTTGCTTGGCCGCGACCATCGCCGCAACCGGGCCCAGCGGCAGCTTCTGCTGCGCCATGCCGGCACTGGCGTCGATCGGTGTGGCCTGCGGGCCACCGGCCATCGTGGAGGGCACGCCCTGGCTGGTCAGCAGCAGCGTCCATACCAGGCACAACGGCAGCAGGAAGCGCACGCACAAGCGCACGACGTCCGCGTAGTAGTTACCCACCGCCACCTGGCGGTCATCGCCCGCGACAGGCGCGGTGACCGATTTCGGCGCACGCGAGAACAACGCACGCAGCGTCGCCACGGCCAGCGCCAGGCCCATCATCGGCGTCACCACCTGCAGGCCGGTGATGCCGGTCATCTGCGAGAAGTAGGACAGCTGCGCCTGGCCGGAGTAGTGCTGCTGGTTGGTGTTGGTCAGGAACGAGATCATCGTGTGCAGCGCCGTGTCCCAGCGCATGTTCGGGATCTGGTCCGGATTCAACGGCAACCATGCCTGGGTCATGAACACGGCCTGGGTCAGCACCGCGATCACCACGTTGCTGAGCACGAACGCCAGCACGTAGCCCCGCCAGGACATCGAACGTGAGGGATCGACGCCGAGCACCTTGTACAGCGGCTTTTCGATCCAGTGGAACAGCACGTCGACCTTCATCGGCGTGCCGCGCATCACCCGGGCAAGATAGAGGCCCAGGGGCCAGGCCAGCAGCAGGCTGGCGGCAAGAATGGCAAGAATTTCAGTCATGGCAGGCTCCGCTCAGAACGACTCGGGCCGCAGCACGACATAAAGAAGATAGGCGGCGGCAACCAGCACCAGCACGCCACACAGCAACGACAGCCAGGGGGACATGGAATTGAGACCTGGTGGAACCCCTCCACCTCAGGCCGTCATCGTCGTCCCCACCCCCATAAACGCACTACGTGCCGGACCGGGCCGACGCGTAAAGAGTGCATAAATTCCGTGGGCCAACCCGTAACCAGCCCCGCCTGCTGTAGAGCCGAGCCTACGCTCGGCTGCTCATTCCCGAGGTCAAGCGGAGCCGAGCGTGGGCTCGGCTCTACCGGCAATCACGGGGCTTGGCTCGCCGGTGCCAATCCCTTCAGCTGCCGATAGCGCTGCAGGCTGCTCTCGATCTCGACCTTCAATGCCTGCTGCTGCTGTTCGAAACTGGCCAGCAGCCGCTGCTGCGACTGCAGCTGCGCATGGCGCTGGCTGATCGCCTGGGCCTGCTTGTCGGCCACCTTGCCGCCGGCCAGTTCGCGGTCACCGGCGGCAGCAAGCAGGGCCACCAGCGAATCGCGCAGGCTGGCCACGTTGTACTGGGCGGTCTTGAGGTTGTTGTCGAGCACCTCCTGGCGCTCGGCGAACACGCGCCGCAGCGCGTTCTCATCACCGTAGGTGGTCAGCATCGCCTGTTCGGTGCGCTGGCGGGTCTGTTCGGCCATCTGGTCCAGCTGGGCCTGCGCCGCCGCCGTGCTGGCGGCAGCGCGTTCCTCATCGCTCAACGCGCGCTGCACCTGCGCGTTGCGCAGGCCGCTGTTGGCGCTGAACTCATCGCGGGCGTGGTTGACCGCATCGGCCGGCAGCGCATCGCTGCAGATCCGCTCCTTGCCCTCGTTCCAGCAGTACAGCTTCTTGTCTGCGGCCTTGCCGCCGGACTGTGCCAGCAGCGTCTGCGGCATCACCAGCAGCAGGCTGGCAGCAACGATGGCAGGAACTCGGAACATGCGACCTTCCCCTGATGGTCAGCGCGTGGAACGGACGCCGTACTGGGCGCGATAGGCCTCCAGCGGCTGCCGGTAGCCTACAAGTTCCGGATTTCCGGACGCGAAATCAAGCAGGTCGGCCAGTGTCGCCACGGCGATCACCGGGATGCCGGCTTCTTCGGCCACGGCCTGTGCGGCCGAGCGATGGTCGCTGTCCGAGGCGATCTCCTGGCGGTCCAGGGCCACCACGATGCCGGCCGGAATGCCGCCCGCAGCGCGGATGATCGCCAGCGCCTCGCGGATGGCGGTGCCGGCGGTGATCACGTCGTCGACGATCAGGACGCGCTTGCCGGTCATGTCGGCGCCGATCAGCTGGCCGCCTTCACCATGGTCCTTCACTTCCTTGCGGTTGAACGACAGCGGCAGGTCGCGGCCACGCTGGGCCAGCTCGCAGGCCATTGCGGTGGCCAGCGGAATGCCCTTGTAGGCCGGGCCGAACACCACGTCGTACTTGATCCCGGTGGCGTCGATGGCGTCGGAATAGCACGCGCCCAGCTGCGACAGCAGGGAGCCGGAGTCGAAACGGCCGGCGTTGAAGAAATAGGGGCTCAGCCGGCCGGACTTGAGGGTGAACTGGCCGAAGCGCAGGGCATCGGCGGTCAGGGCCAGCTGCAGGAAACGGTGACGGTGGTCGCTCATCAAAACTCGATTCATCTTCATTTGGAGCGCAAATCCTAATCCAGCTGGGCTTTCTGCGCTCGTCCAGCGCCTTCACGCGGGTGTCCAGAGCTGCCCCCGCGGGCTGCTCAGCCCGGCAGGCAACCGGTATGCTTGCCCGGTTTCCCGCCGTAGGTTCTTCCGCATGCGCATCATCAGTTTCAATGCCAATGGCATCCGCTCGGCCGCCACCAAGGGCTTCCTCGACTGGTTCCGTGGCCAGGATGCCGACGTCCTCTGCATCCAGGAGACCAAGGCCCAGGAAGACCAGCTGACCGACCCGATGTTCCGCCCGGACGGCCACCATTGCTTCTACCGCGATGCCATCACCAAGAAGGGCTACAGCGGCGTGGCGATCTACAGCAAGCGCGAACCGGACCAGGTCATCACCTCGCTGGGCTGGGCCCCGTTCGACGACGAAGGCCGTTACATCGAGGCACGCTTCGGCAACCTCAGCGTGGTCTCCTTCTATATTCCGTCCGGCAGCTCGGGTGACCTGCGCCAGGGCTTCAAGTTCGAAGTGATGGAGTGGCTGCGGCCGATCCTCGAAGAGTGGGCGCGCAGCGGCCGCGACTATGTGCTATGTGGCGACTGGAACATCGTCCGCTCGGCGCTGGACATCAAGAACTGGAAGTCCAACCAGAAGAACTCCGGCTGCCTGCCCGAAGAACGCGACTGGCTCAATGCCCTGTGCGCCGACCACGGCCAGGCCACCGATGTGGCCAGCGGTCGCGGCTGGGCCGATGCCTATCGCCTGCTCAATCCGACCGGCGAGGACTACACCTGGTGGAGCAACCGTGGTGCCGCCCGTGCCAACAACGTCGGTTGGCGCATCGACTACCAGTTCATCACCCCGGGCCTGCGTGACCGCCTGCGCAGCTGCTCGATCTACCGTGACCAGCGCTTCTCCGACCACGCACCGTTCATCGTGGACTACGACCTGTGACCGAGGCTGCCAAGCCGGCCGGCTACAAGGGCTGGGCCGGCATCAAGCGTGCGTTCGGCACGCCCTCGGCGCTGACCATGGCCCTGCTGGGCTTCGGCAGCGGCCTGCCGTTCCTGCTGATCGCCTCGCAGACCCTGTCCACCCGCCTGCGCGATGTCGGCCTCGATCTGGGCAGCATCGGCCTGATCAGCCTGGCCAGCTTCTTCTACCTGCTCAAATTTGTCTGGGCACCCCTGCTGGATCGCTACGCGTTTCCGTTGCTGGGTTTCCTCGGCCGCCGCCGCTCGTGGCTGCTGGTCTCGCAGATCCTGGTGCTGGTGGGCCTGGTTGCACTGGCGTTCGTGCGGCCGGAGCAGGGCGTCTGGCCGCTGGTGGCCTGGGTACTGGTGGCGTCGTTTGCAGGCGCCACCCAGGATTCGGTGGTCGACGCCTACCGCATCGAGATCGCGCCGCAGACCGCGCAGGCCGCCCTGGCCGCCACGTACACGCTGGGCTATCGCATCGGCCTGATCCTGGCCGGTGCCGGCGCGTTGTATCTCGCGCAGTTCGAAGGCTGGATCATTGCCTATCTGGCCATGGCCGCCCTGATGATCCTGCCGATCATCACCACCCTGTTCTGCCGCGAGCCCGAGCGTCCGGCCAACGCCGTGCAGCGCCGCATCGACATTGCCGAAGCGTTCGTACAGCCGATCACCAGCTTCTTCAGCCGCAACGGCATGGCACTGGCATTGGCATTGCTCGCGTTCGTCGGGTTCTTCAAGTTTCCCGACCAGGTCATCGGCGTGATGGCCGGTCCCTTCTATCTCGACTCGGGCTTCGACAAGGCCGACATCGCCACCGTATCGAAGCTGTTCGGCGTGTGGATGGGTATTGGTGGCGCGTTCATTGGCGGTATTGCCGTCGCCGCCTTCGGTTTCCGCCGGATGCTGCTTGTCGCAGCGTTGGGTGTGGCCCTGTCCAACCTGGCCTTCCTGCTGATGGCGCACAATCCGGGGCAGTTGTGGGCGTTCTACGCTGCGCTCAGTGCCGACAACCTGTTCCAGGGCTTCGCCGGCACGGTGCTGGTGGCGTTCATGTCTTCGCTGACCGATCGCAACTTCACCGCGACCCAGTACGCCCTGCTGGTATCGCTGGCCAATCTGCCGGGCAAGTTCGTCGGCGGCGTCTCCGGCTACATCGTGGAAGCGACGTCCTACAGCACCTTCTTCATGCTCAGCGCCGTCACGGTGGTGCCGACCATGCTGCTGCTGGCCTGGCTGTGGCCACGCATCCTTGACCGTGGGCCGTCGCCCGCCGCCTGATTGCCTGTCCGCGCTTACTGCGGGATGATCGCCCCGACGCGCCGAGGGGGCGGTGCCTTGCGAACGGGGAAGTGAGCATGGCCGACGTAGTGCTGCGGGACCTGGACCCGCTGCTGCTGGAACGCATCAAACGGGTCTCGGTTGCCCGCGGCTGGACCCACGAACAGACCTGCGCGGTCCTGCTGGAGCAGGGCCTGTTCAGCAGTGAACTGGAGGTCCGCTCCGGCTTCGGCGATCCCGAAGTCGACGCCCTGTCCGACGCGATTGCCGCACTGCAGGCCCTCCCTGCCGGCCAAGGCTTCGATTAGCTGCCGCAGGGCCGGCTACCAGTAGATCCACGCTATGCGTGGATGGCGCCAACCCTCACGCCAAGTGAATCGCCCCGAGAATCCGCGGCCCCTTCGCCCCGGTCACGCTCGGCAGGTTGCCCGGCAGCCCGTCCATCGTCCGCTGCGCCAGCCACGCAAACCCCATCGCCTCCACATACTCCGGGTCCAGTCCGTGCAGCGCCGTGGACTCGACCACCACGCCCGGCAGTCGCGCCGCCAGCCGCCGCATCAGCTGCGCGTTGCGCACACCACCGCCGCACACCAGCACCCGTCGGGTGTGCGGCTGCTGGGTCAGCAGCGCATCCACCACCGTCGCCGCGGTCAACTCCAGCAGCGTCGCCTGCACATCGGCGGCAGCAAACTGGCCTTCCTCCATGTGCGCTTCGGCCCACGGCAGGTGGAACTGCTCGCGTCCGGTGCTCTTGGGCGGCGGCAGCGCGAACCACGGGTCCGCACGCCAGCCGGCCAGCAGGCTGTCATCCACCGCACCACTGGCCGCGTAGGCACCGTCAGCGTCGAAGCTGCGCCCGGTATGGCGCTGGCACCAGGCATCCATCAGCGCATTGGCGGGGCCGGTATCGAAGCCACGCACGACGCCTTCGCGCGGAATCAGGGTCAGGTTGGCGATCCCGCCCAGGTTCAGCACCGCACGGTCCTCATCGGCTGCACCCAGCATGCCCAGGTGGAAGGCGGGCATCAGCGGCGCCCCGTGGCCGCCGGCGGCAACGTCGCGGCGGCGGAAATCGCACACCGTGGTGATGCCGGTCAGTTCGGCGATGCGGTTGCCGTCGCCCAGCTGCAGGGTGAAGGCCGGGTCGGCCAACGGTCGATGGCGCACGGTCTGCCCGTGCGAGCCAATGGCCCGCACCTGCGAACGGTCGACACCGGCCTCGTCCAGCAGCTGGTTGGCGGCGGCGGCGAAGCTGATCGCAATCCGCGCGTCCAGCTCGCCCAGCTCTTCCAGCGACTGCAGCGGACCGCCTTCACCGAGGGCTACCAGCCGCGCGCGCAGTACCGGCTCCCAGCGGGCGGTCAGCCCATGCACGAAGCGGCAACCTCCGTCGGCGGGGAACTGCACCAACGCGGCATCGATGCCGTCAGCGCTGGTGCCCGACATCAGGCCCAGGTAGAGGGGAAGGGACGGATCGGCAGTGGTGTTCATGGCGGGCATAAAAAAAGGACACGGCAAGCTTGTGCTGCCGTGTCCTCCTTCGTCAACGCAGAGCTCAGCCGCGCTTGCGGCCTGCCGGCGCCTTGTCCTTGGCGCTGGCCACCTCGGTGGTCGCGCTTTCGGCGGCCGGGGCGGGGCTGGCGTCGGCGTAGATCAGCTTCTCCATGCCCTGGATGCGGGCCATCGCCGGCGCGGTCTGCGCCCGGAAGGCCACCAGCTCGGCACCCTTCAGCGGCTCCGGCGGCGGCATGGTCACCGTCAGCGGGTTGCGGTGTTCGCCATTGACCCGGAACTCGTAGTGCAGGTGCGGGCCGGTCGCCAGGCCGGTCGAGCCGACATAGCCGATCACCGTGCCCTGGGCCACGCGCTGGCCGGTCTTGATGTTCGCGAAGCGCGACATGTGCCCGTACAGGGTGGTGTGGCCTCGGCCGTGGTCGAGGATCACCACGTTGCCGTAGCCGCGCTGCACGCCGGCGAACTGCACGCGGGCATCGCCGGCGGCCATGATCGGGGTGCCGGTGCGCGCGGCGTAGTCCACGCCCTTGTGCATGCGCATCTTGCCCAGCACCGGGTGCTTGCGCGCGCCGAAGGTCGAGCTCAGCCGCGCGAAGGGGATCGGCATGCGGATGAAGCTCTTCTTCAGCGAACGGCCGTTGATGTCGTAGTACTCGGACTTGCCGTTGCGGTCGAAGCGGAAGCCGGAATAGGTCTTGCCACCGGTGGTGAAGGTCGCCGCCAGGATCTTGCTGGTGTCGACCTTCTCGCCCTCGCGCCAGGTCTCGTCCATCACCACGCTGAAGCGGTCGCCCGGCTGCAGGTCCTTGGAGAAGTCGATGTCGTACTTGAAGATGTCGTCGGTCATCGTCGCGATTGCCGATGGCGACAGTCCGGCGCGGCGTGCAGCCGCATACAGCGAACTGGTGATCTCGCCGCTGGTGACCACCGTCCGCGTGGACGTCTCGCGTTTGGTCACCGTTTCCTTGATGTCATCGCCGCTCAGGCTCAGCTCGACCCGGTTGTCGGCATCGCGGTCGAAGCGGATGCTGCGCAGGTCACCGGACAGCGGCATGTCGAAGGCGATCTCGGCGCCCGGGCGCAGCTTGGTCAGCGATTCGCGCGCCCCCGGATGGTCCAGCACCCGGTGCAGGGTGGTTGCCGGGATGCCGGCCTTGTCGAACAGGTCGCTCAGGGTCTGCCCGCGCTGTACCCGCAGCACCTGCCAGCTGTCGCCGGGAATCTGCTGCTGGCGGGCCATTGCCAGCGGCGGCAACGGCAGGGCCAGGCTGGTGTGGCTGTCGGCGTAGGGGGCATCGATGGTGTGCGAGAAGCCCGGCACGATCGTGGCCACCAGTGCGCCGATGGTCACAAACAGGCTGGCATGCATCCAATGACGGCGCGTCCAGCGCTCATTGAACGCAGCGGGGAGGTGTTGCCTCAGCTTCCGGTGCAGGGCGTTGTCGTGCAGGACGTGGAGTCGTTCCTGGAAGCGCTGCTTGCGTGCGCGGCCTTGATCGGAATTGAGCATCAGATGTCGGTCTCTGGCTGACCCGGGAACGCGGGCCCAAACGCCGGTAACATAGACACCTAACAAATTCGCGTCAAACCCTTGTGCCTATTGGCTTTTGTGAAGCCGATCGGGTTAACTTCGCTTTAACACCCCATATAAGAAACGGCGTTGCCGGGAGTAGTCACGTGTCCTCGATTGAAGAAGCCCTTGCCCTGATCGGCCGCGGTGCCGACGAGATCCTCAAGCTCGAGGATCTGCGCGCGCGCCTGCAGGAAGGCCGCCCGCTGCGCATCAAGGCCGGCTTCGACCCCACCGCGCCAGACCTGCATCTGGGCCACACGGTGCTGCTGAACAAGATGCGTCAGTTCCAGGACCTCGGCCACCAGGTCATTTTCCTGATCGGCGACTTCACCGGCATGATCGGCGACCCCTCCGGCAAAAGCCTGACCCGCAAGCCGCTCAGCCGCGACGACGTGCTGGCCAACGCCCGCACCTATGAAGAGCAGGTGTTCAAGGTGCTGGACCGCAGCCGCACCGAGGTCCGCTTCAATTCGGAGTGGTTCGGCAAGATGAGCGCGGCCGACATGATCCGCCTGGCCGGCCAGCACACTGTGGCGCGCATGCTCGAGCGCGACGACTTCGCCAAGCGCTACGCCGCCCAGCAGTCCATCGCCATCCACGAATTCCTGTACCCGCTGGTGCAGGGCTACGACTCGGTGGCCCTGGAAGCGGACGTCGAGCTCGGGGGGACCGACCAGAAGTTCAACCTGCTGATGGGGCGTGGCCTGCAGGAACACCACGGCCAGAAGCCGCAGGTGGTGCTGACCATGCCGTTGCTGGAGGGCCTGGATGGCGTCAACAAGATGTCCAAGTCGCTGGGCAACTACATCGGTATCAGTGAACCGGCCATCGACATCGTCACCAAGACCATGAAGGTGGATGACGCCCTGATGTGGCGTTGGATCGAGCTGCTGTCCTTCGATATCAGTCAGGCCGAAGCGGCTTCCCTGCGCGAGCAGATCGCCGCTGGCCTGAACCCGCGCGTGGTGAAGCTGCGCCTGGCCCGTGAACTGGCGACCCGGTTCCAC